>NZ_AFWY03000021.1:0-113848 GCF_000231075.2 Amycolatopsis sp. ATCC 39116
AAGCTGCTGCTTCTATAAAACTTTTGTGTTCTCGCGGAGGGCGTCAGCAACCCTACTGGTTTAGTAGTAGTGGTTGGCGACCCACCCGCGGGCCGACCAAGAACTTTACCCGGTTCGGTTCGCGGTGTCAACACCGCCCGACCCTGGTCCGTCCGCCGGGGCTTTCGGCCCCGTCGTCCCGGTCTCCCTGGCGACGAAGAGAAGATTACATGCCCCGGAACCCCCCTGAAACAGGGGGGTCCCTTAACGGCATTTCCCCTGGTCAGAGCACCGGTAGGAGCGTCTTGAGCTCGTACGGCGTGACCGAGCGCCGGTAGGCGTCCCACTCGGCGCGCTTGTTCCGGAGGAAGAAGTCGTAGACGTGCTCGCCCAGCGCGTCGGGCAGCAGCTCGGACTTCTCCATCTCGGCGAGGGCCTCGCCGAGGTTCTGCGGCAGCTGGTCGTACCCGGCCGCGCGGCGCTCGGCGTCGCTCATCGACCAGATGTTGTCCTCGGCCGCCGGCGGCAGCTCGTAGCCCTTCTCGATCCCCTTCAACCCGGCGGCGATCACGACCGAGTACGCCAGGTAGGGGTTGCAGGCGGAGTCGATCGTGCGGATCTCGACCCGTCGCGACGACGCCTTCCCCGGCGAGTAGTTCGGCACCCGCACCAGCGCGGACCGGTTCGCCCGGCCCCACGACACCGTGGTCGGTGCCTCTCCCCCGCTGATCAGCCGCTTGTACGAGTTCACCCACTGGTTGGTCACGGCGGAGATCTCCCGCGCGTGGTGGAGCAGGCCGGCGACGAAGGCCTTGCCCGTCTCGGACAACTCGTACGGGTCTTCCGGGTTGTGGAACGCGTTGCGGTCGCCCTCGAACAACGACACGTGCGTGTGCATCCCCGAGCCGGGCTGCTCGGTGAACGGTTTCGGCATGAAGGTCGCACGCACCCCCTGGGTCAGCGCGACCTCCTTGACCACGTACCGGAACGTCATGACGTTGTCGGCCATGGTCAGCGCGTCGGCGTAGCGCAGGTCGATCTCCTGCTGCCCCGGCGCGCCCTCGTGGTGGCTGAACTCGACCGAGATGCCCATCGCCTCCAGCGCCTCGATGGCGTGGCGGCGGAAGTGCGTCGCCGTGGCGTGACTGGCCTGGTCGAAGTACCCGCCGTTGTCCGCGGGCTCCGGCTCGCTGCCGTCCGACGGCAACGACGAGAGCAGGAAGAACTCGATCTCCGGGTGCACGTAGCAGGTGAACCCGGCCTCCCCCGCCTTCGACAGCTGGCGCCGCAGCACGTGCCGCGGGTCGGCCCAGGACGGCGACCCGTCGGGCATCGCGATGTCGCAGAACATCCGCGCGGAGTAGTGCCCGCCCTCCGGGGTCTCCCAGGGCAGCACCTGGAACGTCGACGGGTCGGGCTTCGCGACCATGTCCGATTCGTAGACGCGCGCGAAGCCTTCGATGGCCGATCCGTCGAACCCGATCCCGTCGCTGAAGGCGCCCTCCAGCTCGGCGGGGGCCACCGCCACCGACTTCAGGAAACCGAGTACGTCGGTGAACCACAGACGGACGAACCGGATGTCACGTTCTTCCAGCGTGCGCAGCACGAACTCCTGCTGGCGATCCATGGCCGCACCCTACGCATGGCGTGTTAACGGCATGTTTCGTGGTTCCGGTGTTGCCCTGACGGAGGGAATGACCAGCGACATCACCGCAGCCAGCGCGCACAATCCGCCCGAGATGTACCACGCGAGGTCGTAACTCCCGGCGTGGTCGTGGATCAGGCCGGCGCCCACCGCGGCGATCGACGCGCCGACCTGGTGGGACGCGAAGACCCAGCCGAACACGATGGGACCGCTCAGGCCGAAGTGCTCACGCGCCAGCGCCACCGTCGGCGGCACCGTGGCGACCCAGTCCAGGCCGTAGAAGATGATGAAAGCCCACATCGGCGGCTCGGTGGTTGGCGCGAACAGGTGCGGCAGCACGATGAGCGACGCGCCGCGCAGGAAGTAGTACACGCCGAGCAGGATCCGCGGGTTGACGCGGTCGGTGAGCCAGCCGGAGGCGATCGTGCCTGCCACGTCGAAGATGCCGACCAGCGCGAGCAGCGAGGCCGCGGTTGTCGGCGGCATCCCGTGCTCGTGCGCCGCGGGCACGAAGTGGGTCTGGATCAGGCCGTTGGTGGAGGCCCCGCAGATCGCGAACCCGCCGGCGAGCAGCCAGAACGCCCGCGTCTTCGCGGCCTGCCCCAGCACCTGCAGCGCGCGCCGGGCCGCTCCAGTCGACGGCGGCAACTCCTCGGCCTCGGTCGCGCCGTACGCGGTCAGGCCGATCTCGCTCGGGTGGTCGCGCAGGAAGATCAGGGTGATCGGCACGACCGCGAGCGCGGCGAAGGACACCACCAGCGACGCGGTCCGCCAGCCGTCGTTCGTGGCGATCGCGGCGAGCAGAGGCAGGAACACCAGCTGCCCGGCCGCGCCCGCGGCGGTCAGGATGCCGCTGACCAGGCCGCGGTGGCGGACGAACCAGCGCGCGGTCACGGTCGCGACGAACGCCAGCGCCATCGAGCCGGTCCCCAGCCCGACCAGCACGCCCCAGCACAACAGCAGCTGCCAGCTCGCGGTCATGAACACCGTCAGACCGCTGCCCGCCGCGACCAGGACCAGCGCGCCGGTCACGACCTTGCGCATGCCGAGGCGCTCCATCAGCGCAGCGGCGAACGGCGCGGTCAGGCCGTAGAGCAGGAGGTTGATCGACACGGCGGCCGAGATCGTGGCCGTCGACCAGCCGAACTCCTCGTGCAGCGGGTCGATCAGCACGCCGGGGGTGGCGCGGAACCCGGCGGCGCCGACCAGCGCGACGAAGGCCGCGAAGGCGACGAACCAGGCCGGGTGGATGCGCGACTTCGTTCTTGTCACCGGTACATGCTCGCCGACCGCGATCACCCGGACGAGTGGCCGGAGCGCCAATATGTGCAAGAATCCGGCCATGCACCGGGTTGTGGTCCTCGCGGTCTCCGAAGTGGTCGGGTACGACCTGAACATCGCGCCGCTCGTGTTCGGCACCGCGGCACAGGACGGCGAACCGCTCTACGACGTGCGGGTTTGCGGGGTCAACGACCGGCCGGTGCGGGTCAGCCACGGCTACGACGCGCAGCTCGGCCACGGCCCGGAAGCACTGGAGGACGCCGACACCGTCGTCATCCCCGGCACCCGCGTGCACGGGCCGCGGCGCGATGGCGTGCTGCCGCCCGACCTGGCCGCGGCGCTGGCCCGGATCCCGTCATCGGCGCGGCTCGTGTCGATCTGCACCGGCGCCTTCGTGCTGGCCGCCGCCGGCGTGCTCGACGGCCGCCGCGCGACCACCCACTGGGCGCACGCGCCCGCCTTCCGGCGCCTCTACCCGCAGGTCGACCTGGACGAGAACGTGTTGTTCGTGGACGACGGCGACGTTCTGACCTCCGCGGGGCTGGCCGCCGGCGTGGACCTGTGCCTGCACCTCGTGCGGTCCGACCACGGCAGCGCGGTCGCCAACCACGTCGCCCGCTACTGCGTGGTGCCGCCGTGGCGCGACGGCGGGCAGTCGCAGTTCATCGAGCAGCCACTGCCCGAGGCCGACGGCAGCACCGCCGCGACGCGCGCGTGGGTGCTGGAGCGGCTCGGCGAACCGCTCGACCTGGCCGCGCTCGCGAAGCACGCGGGCATGAGCGTGCGCACCTTCAGCCGCCGCTTCCGCGCGGAGACCGGGCAGTCGCCGCGGGCATGGCTGAACCAGCAGCGGGTGCTGCACGCCCGCCACCTGCTGGAGACCACGGATCTGCCCGTCGACCGGGTCGCGGCCGAGTCGGGGCTGGGCACCGCGGCTTCGCTGCGGCAGCACCTCAACGCGGCGATCGGCGTCGCTCCGCTGGCATACCGCCGGACCTTCGCCCGCCGCTGATCGCTACCTTGGACGCATGCTCCGCCGACGCACCGCCGGTGTCCTCGCCCTGGTCCTGGCGCTGTCCACCGCCTGTTCGGCCGCGCCAGAGGAACCGCTCCCCGACGGGCGCGCGCTCGTGGACGCCGCCGAGACGAGCCTGAACGGGATCCGCAGCGTGCGGTTCGACTTCAGCGTCAGCTCGACCATCCCCGGCCTGGACATCCGCGAGGTCAAGGGGCAGGCCAGCAAGGACGGCGGGCCGCACGGCACCGCGATCGGGCAGGCCGACGTGCAGGCCTCGGCGGACCGGTTCGAGCTGGACTACGTGCTCGTCGGTGAGACGCTGTTCCTCACCGACACCAAGGGCCAGCAGCGGCAGGCCCCCGTGCCCGCCGACTACAACCCGATGACGCTGCTCGACTCCGAGCGCGGCCTGCCCAAGCTGATGTCGGAGGCGACCGCGCTGAAGACGGAGACGAAGGAGGACGTCCTCGGCGTCGAGGCCTACCGGGTCACCGGCGAGCTGGCGAAGGACGTCATCTCCAGCGTCATCCCCGGCATCCAGGCCGACGTGGACATCAAGTTCTGGGTCACCAAGGCCGAGCCGCGCAACCTGGTGCGCGTCTGGATCCAGGTGCCGCCGCGGCAGCCGAACGAGGGCGCCATCCAGCTGGAACTGGCGCTGTCCGACCAGAACGTGCCCGTCGGGACGTCCACCGGCGGTTAGGCCTGGCAGCGGGTGCCCGGGGCCGGCTGGGAGCCGTCCACCAGGTAGTCCAGGCCGGCGACGTCGACGCACATGTTGCCGTGCAGGAACGCGGTGTGCTGGGTGCCGTCGACGGTGAGCAGGCCGCCGTGGAAGAGGTTCGCGAGGGTGACGCCGGCCTGGTACGGGGTGACCGGGTCGCCGGTCGTCGAGATGACCAGTGGTGGCGCGGCGGAGGTGACCGTCGGCCGGTGCGGCTGGGACGTGCTGGGCACCGGCCAGCTCGCGCACACGTCGAGTTCGCCCTGGTCGGGGCGGCCCCAGCCGAGGAACGGCGCGGCGTCGACCATCCGCTGCCGGGACACCGCCGGATCGACCGCACGCGGGTTGTCCACGCAGCGCACGGCGTAATAGGCGTCCTGCAGCGACGAGTACCGCCCGTCCGCGTCGCGCTCGTAGTAGCCGTCGGCGAGCCGGAGCAGGACCGAGCCGTCACCGCCGCGCAGCAGGCCGAGCCCGGTGTTGAGGAACGGCCAGGACTGGCTCGAGTACATCGCCTCGACCACGCCCGTGATGGCGTCCCGGTAGGACAGCCGCCTGCCGTCGCCGGTCTTCGCCGGAGCGCCGACCAGCGGCTGGACCAGGTTCTGGAACTCGGCCGCCGCCTTCGCCGGGTCGCGGCCCAGCGCGCAGCCGTCGTGGCGCGCGCACTCGGCGGCGAACTCGCCGAACGCGCGGGAGAACCCGGCGCCCTGCGCGACCAGCGAATCCGGATCGGTCGCCGCCGGGTCGATGGCGCCGTCCAGCAGCAACGCGCGGACCCGCTCCGGGAACGCCTCGGCGTAGCTGTAGCCGATCTGGGTGCCGTAGGAGTAGCCGAGGTAGCTCAGCTTCGCCTCGCCCAGCGCGGCCCGCAGGACGTCGAGGTCTTTGACCACGTCCCGCGTGCCCATGTTCGCCAGCATCGCGTCGCCGTGCTCGGTGCGCTGGGCGCACTTCGCCGCGAAGTCCTTCGCCTCCCCGGTCCACGCGGCGTCCGAGGCGCCCGGGTTGTCCGCCCGTTCGGCGTCCCGTTCGGCGTCGGTCAGGCACTGCACGCGCGGCTGGCTCGCCCCGACCCCGCGCGGATCGAAGCCGACGAAGTCGAACCGCAGGCCGATCGCGTTGTTCGACACCGTCGGCACCAGCCGGGCGGCCGCTTCCATGCCGGAACCGCCAGGGCCGCCCGGGTTCATGACCAGCGAGCCGATGCGGTGGGCCGGGTCGAGCGCCTTGTGCCGCAGCACGCCGACGGTGATCGTCTCGCCGCGCGGGTTCGCGTAGTCCAGCGGAACGGTCAGGCGGGCGCACTCCACACCGGGCGTGCGGAACGCCTCCGCGCTCTGCTGCCCCGTCGCGTACGCCGCGCAGTCACCCCACGCGAGCCGCTGGTCGTAGAAGCGGTCGAGCGCGTGGACGTCCGCCACCGGCGAGGGTGACGGCGGCGGCGCGGTGGCCTGCGTGGTGCACGCGGTCAGCGTGACGGACAGCAGGCCCGCGGCGAGCAGCCTCCGGCGGCGGGGAAAACGCATCTGTCACATCGTGCCAGTCCGGTCACCGAGAGGTACAGCGCGCGCCTTCCGCAGGCAGGGTCCCGTCGATCAGGTAGGCGGTGCCGATGTCGTCCACGCAGTCGACTCCCTGCAGGAAGACGGTGTGCTGGGTGCCCTCGAACGTCAGCAGCGCGCCCTTCATCGCCTTCGCGAGGTTCACCCCCGCCTGGTACGGGGTGGCCGGATCGTTCGTGGTCGAGATCACCAGGACCGGCGGCACGCCGGCGACGTTCGGCTCGTGCGGCTCCGAGGTGTTGGGCACCGGCCAGAACGCGCACGGGTCGAGCGCGGCACCGTTGGGCCTGCCGTCGTCGAGGAAGGGCGCCACCTGGTCGTAGCGGTTCTCCGCCTCGAGGATCTCGGCGCGGTCGGTCACCGGCGGGTCGTCGACGCAGCGGATCGCGGTGAAGGCGTCCTGCGTGTTGGCGTAGTTGCCGCTGGCGTCGCGTTCGTTGTACTGGTCGGCCAGCGCCATCAACGTGGTGCCCTGGCCGCTCTTCAGCTCGTTGAGCCCGGCGTTCAGCGGCGCCCACAACTGCTGTGAGTACAACGCCTGAATCGCGCCGAGCGTGGCGTCGTCGTAGCTGAGGACCCGGCCGTCGCGGAGGCGGACCGGGTTCTCGATCAGCGGCCGCACCAGGTTCTGGAAGGCCCGGGTCGCGCCGGCCGGGTCGGTGCCGAGCGCGCAGTCGCGGCGGGCGGCGCACCACCTGGCGAAGTCGTTGAACGCGACGCCGAAGCCCTGCCCCTGCGCGACCAGTGACTCGACCTCGTCCTGGCTCGGGTCCAGCGCGCCGTCGAGGACCATGGCGCGCACGTTCTGCGGGAACGCCTCGGCGTAGGTGTAGCCGATCCGCGTGCCGTAGGAGTAGCCGAGGTAGGTCAGCTTCTCCTCGCCCAGCGCCGACCGCAGGACGTCCATGTCCTTGACGACGTCACGGGTGCCGAGGTTCGCGAGCATCGCGGTGCCGAACTGGGTCCGCTCGGCGCACTTGTCGGCGAATTCCTTGGACTCGGCGTCCTGCCTGGCCACGCCTGCCGGGCTGCCGTCGGCCTCGAGGTCCTCGGCGCGCTGCTCGTCCCGCTCGGCGTCGGTCAGGCAGGTCACGTCGGGTTCGCTGGCGCCGATCCCGCGCGGGTCGAAGCCGACGATGTCGAAGCGCTTGCCGAGGTCGGTGTTCGCGACCCGCGGCGCGAGGCCGGCGGCGGCGTACATGCCGGAGGCGCCGGGACCGCCCGGGTTGAGCACGAGCGCCCCGAGCCGGTCGCCCGTCGCCTTCTGCCGGAGCACGCCGATCGTGATCGTGTCGCCCTGCGGCTTCGTGTAGTCCAGCGGCACGGTCAGCCGGGCGCACTGGAGAGCATCAGCGCGGAAGGCGGACCTGATGTCGTCCGAAGTCGCGTAAGGTGCACAGTCGCCCCAGGTCAACGGCTGTGCGTAGAACCGCTCCAGCCCGGCGGGCACCACCCCGGCCGGGCCGGCCGACTCGGTGCTCGCCGTCGGCGCGGGAGCCGGCGTGGGCTCCGGCGAGGTGCAGGCCGCGACCGGCACCAGCAGGCAGGCGCCGAGGACGGCGGCTCGTATGGACCGGGACCTGGCTCGCTGAAGGAAGCGCACGTCGTGATCGTGCCATCCTGAGTGGGAACACAGGTGCACCGCCACCTCGTTGGCTGGTGGGTTGCGCGCGAGAAGGACAGGAGACCACGGGTGCCAGCACTGATCAGCCGGATGGGCAAGCGGCTGCGCAAGCTCATCGAGCGGCCGGGCAGCGTCGAGCTGACCAAGTACGAGGCGCTGCTGCCGGACATCGAGGCGCTCGAACCCGAGCTGGAGGCCCTGAGCGACGCGGAGCTGACCGAGCGCGCGGGCAAGCTCCGCCTGGAGGCCGAGCTCGGCGACTCGCAGCTGGTGGAGCTGTGCGCGCTCGGCCGCGAAGCCGCGCGGCGGGCGCTGGACGAGCGCGCGTTCGACGTGCAGCTGCTCGGCACGATGGGCCTGCTGTCCGGGCACGTCGTGCAGATGCAGACCGGTGAGGGCAAGACGCTGGCGGGCGCGCTGGCCGCCGCGGGGTACGCGCTGCAGGGCAAGCGCGTGCACGTCATCTCCGTCAACGACTACCTGGCCCGCCGCGACGGCGAGTGGATGAAGCCGGTGTACGACCTGCTCGGCGTCACCGTCGGCTGGGTCGACGGCAGCCTCACCCGCGAGGAGCGGCGCGCGGCCTACGACGCCGAGGTCACCTACGGCGCGGTCAGCGAGATCGGGTTCGACATGCTGCGCGACCGGCTCGTCACCCGCGCCGAGGACGTCGTCCAGCCCGCACCGGAGGTCGCGATCATCGACGAGGCCGACTCGGTGCTCGTCGACGAGGCGCGGGTGCCGCTGGTCATGGCCGGTTCGGTGGACCAGGCGGTCGCCGACACCGAGGTGGCCAACGTGGTCCGGCGGTTGCGGCTGGGCCTGCACTACGAGACCGACACCGACGGCCGCAACGCGTGGCTGACCACCGCCGGCGCGTCCGTCGTGGAGAAGGCGCTCGGCGGGGTCGACCTGTACAGCGAGTCCGGCTCCGAGCGGCTGGCGGCCGTCAACGTCGCCCTGCACGCGCACGCGCTGCTCACCCGCGACGTCGACTACCTGGTGCGCGACGGCAAGGTCGAGCTGATCAACGCCTCCCGCGGCCGGGTCGCCGAGCTGCAGCGCTGGCCGGACGGGCTGCAGGCCGCGGTCGAGGCGAAGGAGCAGGTCGCGCCCACCGACCGCGGCGAGATCCTGGACTCGATCACCGTGCAGGCCCTGATCGCCCGGTACCCGCAGGTCGCGGGCATGACCGGCACCGCGGTCGCGGTCGCCGAGCAGCTGCGCGAGTTCTACCAGCTCGAAGTGGCGGTCATCCCGCCGAACAAGCCGAACGTCCGCGAGGACCTCGACGACCGGATCTTCGCCTCGCCGTCGCACAAGCTGCGCGCGATCGTCAAGGAGATCCGCGAGGTGCACGAGACCGGGCGGCCGATCCTCGTCGGCACGCAGGATGTCGCGGAATCCGAGGAGCTCGCCGAGAAGCTGGCGAAGGCCGACCTGCCGTGCGTCGTCCTCAACGCGCGCAACGACGCCGAGGAAGCCGCGATCATCGCCGAGGCGGGCAAGTTCGGCGCGATCACCGTGTCCACGCAGATGGCGGGCCGTGGCACCGACATCCGGCTGGGCGGCGCGGACGGCAAGGACCGCGAACGCGTCGCCGAGCTGGGCGGTCTGCACGTCATCGGCACCGCGCGGTACCCGTCGAGCCGTCTGGACGGCCAGTTGCGCGGCCGGTCCGGCCGCCAGGGCGACCCGGGCAGCGCGGTGTTCTTCGCGAGCCTGAACGACGAGCTCGTCACGTCGAACGCGCCGGACGTGCCCGATGGCATCGACGCGGACGACTCGGGCGAGATCACCGATCCGGCTGCCAAGCGCCACATCGACCACGCGCAGCGCGTCGCCGAGGGCGTCGACCTGGAGATCCACCGCAACACCTGGCGCTACACGCGGCTGATCGAGCACCAGCGGCGCGAGCTGCTGGAGTACCGCGACGAGCTGCTCCGGACCGACGCGGCCGCGGAGGCGCTGTCCGGTGAGAAGCGCTACGACGAGCTGACCGAGAAGGTCGGCGAGGAGAAGGCGAAGCAGGTCTGCCGCGAGATCATGCTGTACCACCTGGACCAGATGTGGTCGGACCACCTCGCGTTCCTCACCGACGTGCGGGAGAGCATCCACCTGCGCGCGCTGGCGCGGGAGACGCCGCTGGACGAGTTCCACCGCATCGCGATCCCGGAGTTCCGCAAGATCGTGCCCGCGATCAAGGAGCGGTCCGCCGAGACGCTCGCCGACGCGGAGATCGGCGACGACGGGATCGACCTGGCGGCCTCCGGCGTGCGGCGGGCCAGCTCGACGTGGACGTACCTGGTGCACGACGCGCCGTTCGACGCGGGCTTCGAGGAGACGCTGCGGCAGGTGCGCAGCCTCTTGCGGCGCAAGAAGAACTGAGCGGGCATCCGGGGCGTGGCCGACAATGAGGTCATGCTCCGGATCGCGCTGGCCCAGGTGAACCCGACCGTCGGCGACCTCACGGCCAACGCGGCGCAAACCGTGACGTGGGCGCGCAAGGCCGCCGAGGCGGGGGCGCACGTCATCGTGTTCCCCGAGATGTCGCTGACCGGGTACCCGGTCGAGGACCTCGCGTTGCGCGGCACGTTCGCGGAGGCGTCGCGCTCTGCGTTGCGGGCGTTGGCTGCTTCGCTGGCGGACGCGGGTTGCGGTGAGCTGCTCGTGTACGTGGGCTATCTCGACCTGGACGACGTCGGTCCCCGTGACGCGGCAGCCGCCCTGTGGCGCGGCGAGGTGGTCGCGCGGCAGTTCAAGCACCACCTGCCGAACTACGGCGTGTTCGACGAGCAGAGGTGGTTCAAGGCGGGGCGGACGCTGGACGTGCTGCGGTTCCACGGCTGCGACATCGGCATGGTGATCTGCGAGGACCTCTGGCAGGACGGCGGGCCGGTGTCCGCGCTCGGGGCGGCCGGGGTCGGCGTGGTGGTGTCGCCGAACGCCTCGCCGTACGAACGGTCCAAGGACGACATCCGGTTGCCGCTGGTCGCGCGGCGGGCGGCGGAGGCCGGCGCTCCCTTGGTCTACGCGAACCAGGTCGGCGGGCAGGACGACCTCGTGTTCGACGGCGACTCGTTCGTGGTCGGCGCGGGCGGGTCGCTGCTCGCGCGGGCGCCGCAGTTCGTGGAGCACCTGCTGGTGGCGGATGTGTCCGTGGAGGCGGTGGAGTGCGCGCCGGGGACGTACGAGGGGCTCGAGGTGCGGCGGCGGGCGCTCTCGGCGGATCCGGCGCCGGCGTACGAACCCTTGCCCGCTGCGGTGCGCGAGCCGTTGTCCGACGAGGCGGAGGTGTGGTCGGCGCTGGTCGTCGGGTTGCGGGACTACGTGCACAAGAACGGGTTCCGCTCGGTGATCTTCGGGTTCTCCGGCGGGATCGACTCCGCGGTGACGGCGGCGCTGGCGGTGGACGCGCTGGGGGCGGACTCGGTGCACGGCGTGTCGATGCCGTCGCGGTACTCGTCGGCGCATTCGCGGGACGACGCGGCGGAACTGGCGCGGCGGCTGGGATGCCACTTCCGGGTGGAGCCGGTCGAGGACATGGTGCGGGTCTACGTGGATCAGCTCGGACTGTCCGGCCTGGCGGAGGAGAACATCCAGGCGCGGGTGCGCGGCATGCTCCTGATGTCACTGTCCAATCTGGAGGGACATTTGGTGCTGGCGACCGGGAACAAGACCGAGCTGGCGGTCGGGTACTCGACGATGTACGGGGACGCGGTCGGCGGGTTCGCGCCGATCAAGGACGTGTTCAAGACGCAGGTGTGGGCGCTGGCCCGGTGGCGCAACGCCGCGGCCGAGAAACGCGGTGAGGTGCCGCCGATCCCGGAGAACTCGATCGCGAAACCGCCGTCGGCGGAGCTGCGACCGGGGCAGCTGGACACGGATTCCCTGCCGGACTACGGGGTGCTGGACGACATCCTGGACGACTACGTCGAAGGCGACCGGGGTTACGCGGAGTTGGTCGAAGCCGGGTTCGCGCCGGAAACGATCGATCGGGTGATCCGGATGGTCGACCGTGCGGAGTACAAACGCCGCCAGTACCCGATCGGTACGAAGATAACTTTTAAGGCTTTCGGGCGAGATCGACGGCTGCCCATCACGAATTGCTGGCGCGAAGGGGAGTTCTGAGCCGGAAACTGTCGGACCCGGGTGCCATCATTCCCTCCATGCCCCTCCTGGAAGGAACTGTTGTCATGGCTGGGAATGTCCGTCCGGTGGCCGACGAGCGCGACGGCCTGCTCGCTTTTCTCGCGCAGCAGCGGTATGTCCTGCGTCTCGCGGCCCGTGGTCTGACCGAGGCGCAGGCGCGGCTGACGCCCACGCGGAGCGCGCTGAGCATCGGCGGGCTGATCAAACACGTGACGAGCACCGAGCGACGGTGGATGGCGGCGGTGCGCGGTTCCCCTGTGGACAGCGATGGCGTGGCGGATTTCGTTGTGGGTGAAGGGGAAACGCTGTCCGATGTGCTGACCGCGTACGACTCGGCGGCCAGGGAGACCGAGGAGATCGTCGCCGGGATCCCGGATGTCGGGCAGCCGGTGCGGGTGCCGTGGCTCCCGGACGAAGTGGACGCGTGGACGGTGCGGTGGGTGCTGCTGCACCTGATCGAGGAAACCGCGCGGCACGCCGGGCACGCGGACATCCTGCGCGAACACATCGACGGCGCGACCGCGGTGCCACTGATGGCCGCGGCGGAGGGATGGCCCGTCAGACCGTGGCTGACGCCCCGCGCCCCCAGCGGCTGACGACGCTGCTGCGGTTGCGCTCGCTGGCGATGCGCTCGCAGCCGGGCAGGTGATGGCGACTACCTCCGCCGCTTCGGTCGCAGGCCCCGCCGGGAGCAACGTGCACCCCTCCCGACACGATGTCCGCCGCACTCGCACGCAAGAACACGTCAGCCGCCCCGACGGATGCGCGCCGAGCGCCGCTTGAAACCCGCACGCGACCGCGGCCACGGATAACCCGTCGGGCCATGACCCGACGCGATGCCCGGCACCCTCCCACGGAAGGCTGCCATCCCACGCAAGAGGGTCACGCAAGAACCGAGCCTCCCACCGCCAAGCCCAGGCCCGGGCTTCACGACCCGGTCCCGAGCCAACTCCAAAGGAGATCCCTTGAACCGCAACCCACACGCCAGCCACCCCACCGGACGCACTCCCCCGGGCGCGCCGAATACCCGCTGAAACCTAACGCGACCGCGGCCACGGATAACCCGTCGGACCGTGACCCGGCACGACGCCCTCCCACTGAAGGCCGCCGTCCCACACGAGACGGCCACGCAAGAACTCGCCTTCCCACCACCGTGCCCAGTCCCGCGCTTCGCAAGCCGGTCCCGAACCAACGCCAAAGGAGCTGCCTTGAACAACAACCCACACGCCAGCCACCCCACCGGACGCGCTCCCCCGAGCCGGGCGCGCCCGCGTCAGAAGAGGGTCGGCTGGACGTCCGCGCCTTCGATGATGAGCATCTGCCGCTTGGTCTCCACCCCACCGCGTGCGGAGAACCCACCCATACGGCGCCCGGCGGCCAGCACCCGGTGGCACGGCACGACGATCGGGAAGGGGTTGTGCCCCAGCGCCTGGCCGACGGCCTGCGCCGAACCCGGCATGCCCAGCCGGTGGGCGATGTCGCCGTAGGTGAGGGTCCGTCCGGGCGGGATGTTCCGCGCGATCTCGTACACGCGGCGGTTGAACTCCGGCACGCCCTGGTAGTCGAGAACGATCCCGAGCAGGTCCCGGCGCTCGCCGCGCAGGAGTGCGGTGATCTCGTCGATCGCGGCCTGGACCTCGTCCGGCGGCGTCGACTCGGCGGCCTCGGGGAAGGCGGCCCGGAGGCGTGCCCGTGTGGTGGCGGGGGCGCCGTCGGGCAGACGGACGCCGGTCACACCGTGCTCGCCCCAGGCGATGCCGCAGTGACCGATCGCGGTGTCGAAGAGCGCGTAACCCAGTGCTGTCATGGTGTCCCCTCAGGCCGGGAGGGCCTGTGCCTCCAGCGTCTCCTTGATGACCGCGGTGCCTTGCTCCATCAAAGCACCGGTGCGGGCCGCGAGGGTTCCGGGGAGGAGGTCGGCGACCCAGACGAACCGGGTCCGGCCCGGTCCGTCGGCGAACACCTGCGCGACGCCGTTGTGGTGGCTGTAGGGCCCGCCGACGACGGACCAGACGAGCCGGTGCGCGTCGTCGTCGAGGTCGACCAGCACCTCGCGCACGACGGTGCCGTCGAAGAAGGTGACGATCCGGTCCGTGCCGTCCAGGCGCGTGTCGGTGACGAAGCCGGGGGCGAGGCGTTCGTGCAGCGCGCCCCAATCCCGGAGAGCTGCCCAGACCACGTCGAGAGGAGTGTCGATCAGGGTTTCCGTACGTATCGAAGCCATGCGGTCAGCGTGCCGCGCGGCCGGCCCGGGGTCTTGAAGATTCTTGCGCTGTCCGGCGGGTACCCGGCGTCATGGGCTCACTGCGGGTCGGCGTGGTCGCGTCGTTCGACTTCACCAGGGACGACGAGATCCGCCGCTGGCTGCCCGACGGAGTCGAGCTGGAGGTGCGCCGGACGGCCGAGGCCCCGGCCGACGACAACCTGACGATGGTGTCCGCGCTGGCGGATCCCGCGTACCTGACGGCCCCGGTCCGCGCGCTGTGCGACACGGGCGCCGTGGCGATCGCGTACGCCTGCACGGCCTGCAGTTTCGTGGGCGGTGAGGCAGGCGAACGCGCCCTGCGGCAAGCCATGGAGGCCGCTGGCGCACCTCGGGCGCTGACCACGTCCGGCGCGGTCGTCGACGCACTGCGGAGCGTCGGCGCGTGGCGGTTGGCCGTGGTGCACCCGTACGCGCCCGCGGTGGGCCGGCGCCTGCACAAGTACCTGACGGCGCACGGGTTCGAGATCACCAGGATCACCGGTTTCGCCCTGGCGGTCGACGAGGTCCCCGACGTCCAGCCCGAGGAGGTGACGGACCTGATCCGCGAGGGCGACACCCGCACGGCCGACGCGGTGTTCGTGAGCTGCACCGGCCTGCCCACTTACGACGTGATCGCGCCACTGGAGCGGGAGCTGGGCAAGCCCGTGGTCACCGCGAACCAAGCCACGATGTGGGCACTGCTCCACAGCGTGGGCGAAAAGGCCCTCGGCCCGGGACAACACCTGCTGGCGAGCTGACCCCAGCCGACGGCGTAGCCCTGAGGCGCGCCGCCGGCCGCGCGCGAACGGCCGGGCGCAACAAAGTGCCACGACGTTGGGGGTAGAGCGTCGGGCACCGGGGCGGGAGGCTGCGAAGGCCGTGTGGTTCGGGCCGCAGAGCGCCGCGGGCCCGGCCCTTTGCACCGCGCAGTGCCCGGGCGCCGGGGCGGCTGGCGCCCTGAGCACCCGGGGCCCCGGGTGCCGGAGCGGCAGGGTGCCCAGCGGCAGAATGCCGGGACGCCCGGGTGACTGAGCACAGGGAAGCCCCGGATGCCGGGGCGGCAGGGCCTAGGGTGCCTGGGCGCTGCGGTGCCTGGACCCTGCGGTGCCTGGACCCTGCAGTGCAGGGGCCTTGCGGTGCCGGGGCGCCTGGGCGGTAGGGCGTCGACCTTCGCGGGGCGCGGCGCCAATGGCGTCGGAACTGCAGAGCGGCAGTGCCTCCAGCCTCGCGCGACGCGGCGCCAAGGGCGCCGGACATGTGCACCGGAGCGGCACAGCGTCCGGGCGTCGAGCCTCAGGGGCGCGGGGCCAAGGGCGCCGGCACAAGAACGTCCGCACCAAGGCGCCCGGAATTGTCGTACCCGCGGGGTACCGTCGCGCGCATGGTGGCCGTTCTGTCCATTGCCTCGCGCGCGGGTGTCGTGGTGCGGCTTGTGCGTTGTGGGGGCGGGCACCGCGGGTGGTCGGCTCCTGAGGGGCGCTCCTCGCCGGAACTGGTGCTCGTTCGGCGCGGCTGGTTCCGGCGCCGGACGCGTGCCGGGGTCTTCGAGGCCGATCCGGCCCTCGGCTACCTCTCGCTGCCCGACGAGGAAGAGACCTTCGCGCATCCCGGCGGCGGTGACGTGTGCACCGCCATCCAGTTCGCGCCCTCGCTGTGGGCTTCGCTCTTCGGGGAACACCGGCCGGCCACCCCGGCCGTCTACGTCGACGCCGCGCTCGAGTTCGCCCACCGGCGGCTCATCGCGTCGACCCGGCAGGCCGACCCCGACTACGCGCTGCCGGAAAGCCTGCTCGCCCTCACCCGGGCCGCCATCGGGCCCGCGCCCCACCTCGGCACCCAGGCCGCGCCTCACCCCGGCGCCCGGGTCACCGACCGGGACATCGTCGCCAGGGCGCGCATCGCCATCGTCGAACGGCACCCGGCCGCCGGCACCCTCCTCTCCCTCGCCGAACTGCTCCACGTCTCACCGTTCCGGCTCAGCCGCGCCTTCACCCGCGAGGTGGGCGTGCCCCTCACCCGCTACCGCAACCGGGTCCGCGTCGGCCTGGTGCTGGAACGCCTCGAAGCCGGCGACACGGACCTGGCCGGACTCGCGGCCGACCTCGGCTTCGCCGACCAGGCCCACCTCACCCGCACCGTCAAGGAACACGTCGGCCACCCGCCGGCCGCCCTCCGGCGCCTGCTCGGAACCACCGCCGTGTGAAGCTCATCGCAGCTCCTTGGGCTGCCTCACGTCCTGGTGTCACGCTGGGTTTCCCAGATCCACGACCCGGGGACCCGACGAGGGCCTCGAGGGAAGGACGGTCGACGAAGATGTCCACCACCAGCGGCGAGACCGCGGCCCCGTACGGCTCCGGCCCGGCTTCCGGCGCCCCGGCCAAGAAGGTCCGCATCCCCCACCTGCAGGAACTCAAGCGCCGCGGCGAGCCGTGGCCCATGCTCACCACCTACGACATGTACACGGCCGAACTGTTCGACGAGGCCGGCATCCCGGTGCTCCTCGTCGGCGACTCGGCCGCCAACAACGTCTTCGGCTACGAGACCTCGCTCCCGGTGACCGTCGACGAACTGCTCCCCCTCGTCCGCGCCGTCACCCGCGCCACCAAACGGGCGCTCGTCGTCGCGGACCTGCCGTTCGGCTCCTACCAGCTCTCCCCCGAACAGGCCCTCGCCACCGCCGTCCGCTTCATGAAGGAAGGCCGCGCGCACGCCGTCAAACTCGAAGGCGGCCGCCGGTTCGCGCCGCACGTCGAGGCCCTCACCGGCGCGGGCGTGCCGGTCATGGGCCACATCGGCTTCACCCCGCAGAGCGAGCACAACCTCGGCGGCTACCGGGTCCAGGGCCGCGGCGAAGCGGGCGCCGACCTGATCGCCGACGCGCTCGCGCTCCAGGAAGCCGGCGCGTTCGCCGTCGTCATGGAGATGGTGCCGGCCGAAGTCGCGAAGCAGGTCACGCACGAGCTGAAGATCCCGACGGTCGGCATCGGGGCCGGCCCGGACTGCGACGCCCAGGTGCTGGTGTGGCAGGACATGGCCGGCCTGCGCCGCGGCAAGGCGCCCCGCTTCGTCAAGCGGTACGCCGACCTCGCCGGCGCCCTCTCCGGCGCCGCGGCCGCCTTCGCCGACGAAGTGCGCCGCGGCGAGTTCCCCGCGCCCGAGCACGCCTTCCACTGACGGCCCCTGCCGCCCGCCGTCCGCGGCGGGCGGCAGTCACGCCAGGAAATACGCGAGACTCCCGAGTCCGGCGACCACGCAATAAATCGCGAACGGCGTCAACGTGCGGGTCTCGAAATAACGCGTCAGGAATCGCAGCGCCAGATAGGCGGCGACCCCGGCCACCACGCTGCCCACCAGTGCCGGACCGAGGGAGGCCTGGTTCGCCGGCGTGAACAGCGACGGCAGCTTCAGCACCCCCGCGGCCAGGATCACCGGCGTGGCCAGCAGGAACGCGAACCGCGCGGCGTCCTCGTGCGACAGACCCCGCCGCAGGCCGGCCACCATCGTGATGCCGGACCGGCTGATCCCGGGGAACAACGCGAGGATCTGCGCCGCCCCGATCAGCACCGCCTCACCGACGCCGAGCCGCGCCAGGCGGCGGTCGGCAGCCTCCTCGGCGCGGATGATCCGGATGGGCATCGTGATCTCCGCCGAGAAGTCCCGCGTCACCTCGGACGGCTCGGGCACCGGCGTGACCGGGACCGGCCGGCGGGAAGCACGCGCGGACCGCTCCACGGCCAGCAGCACGAGCCCGTTGAGCGCCAGGAACACCGCGGTCGGCACCGGCTTGCCGAGGAAGTCCCGCAACACGCCTTCCAGCAGCAACCCGGCCAGCCCGACCGGGATCGTCGCCAGCGCCAGCAACCACGCCAGCCGCTGGTCGGGATCGGACACGCGGCGGTCACGCACCGAAGTCCACAACCCGCGCACGATGCGCGCCCAGTCCCGCCGGTAGAAGACCACCAGCGCCAGCGCGGTCGCGACGTGCATCGCGACCAGCACCGCCAGGTACGGCGACTCGCCGCCCATGCTCAGGTCCCGCGCCCAGGAACCGCCCAGCAACGCCGGGATGAGGATGCTGTGCCCAAGGCTGGACACCGGAAACAATTCCGACACGCCTTGCAAAGCGCCGACGACAATCGCCTCGAAATATGTCACAGCGGACATCGCGGACCTCTTTTCCGACCGCCGGAAACCGTCCGTCGAAAATACCTGAGGCGCTACAGCCGCCCGCCGCTGGCCGTGTCACCGGACAGCCGCTGCGCGAGGTACACCGGGACTGTCGACACGACGATCAGCACCGCGGCGACCACGTTGACCACCGGCGCCTGGTTGGGCCGGAACAGGTTGTCCAGGATCCAGATCGGCAGCGTCTGCAAGCCGGCACCGAGGGTGAACGTGGTCACGATGATCTCGTCGAACGACAACGCGAACGCCAGCAGCCCGCCCGCGAGCAGCGCCGACCGCAACATCGGGAACGTGACCAGCCGGAACGTGGTGATCCCGTCGGCGCCGAGGTCCATCGACGCCTCTTCGAGGTTCCCGCCCATGCGCCGCAGCCGCGCGACGACGTTGTTGAACACCACGACGATGCAGAACGTGGCGTGCGCGACGATCGCGGTGAACAGGCCGAGGTCGACGCCCAAGATGGTGCGGAACGCGTTGTTCAGCGCGATTCCGGTGACGATCCCGGGCAGGGCGATCGGCAGGATGATCAGCAGCGACACCGTGTCCTTGCCGAAGAACCGGTACCGCTGCAGGGCGAACGCCGCCATCATGCCGAGCACCAGCGCGATCGCGGTGGCCGCCAACCCCGCCTGCAGGCTGGTCCACAACGCCCGCAGCACACCCTCGTTCTGCGCAGCGCGGCCCCACCACTCGAGGGTGAACCCGGACGGCGGCCAGCCGAACGTGGTGTCGCTGTTGACCGAGTTCAGCAGCACCACCAGCAGCGGCACGTAGATCACGGCGAGCCCGAGCACCAGCGCGGCGAGCAGGACGTACTTGGTCTTCTTGGACAGCATCATCGGAAACCGCCTAGAGGTTGTCCAGCGCACCGGTCCGGCGCACCGCGGCGAGGTAGACGAGCATGATCACGACCGGCACCGTCGCGACCGTCGCCGCGAACGGGAGGTTGTTCGCCGCGCCGATGTTGTCGTAGACGACGTTGCCGAGCATCTGGCCGGCGCCGCCGACGATCTTGACGGTGATGTAGTCGCCCAGCGTCAGCGAGAACGTGAAGATCGACCCGGCCACGATCGCGGGGAACGTCAGCGGCAGCACCACCGAGCGGAACGTCCGCCACGACCGGCCGCCCAGGTCGCTCGACGCCTCGACCAGCGAGTTCGGCAGCCGGTCCAGTCCCGCGTAGATCGGCAGGATCATGTACGGCAGCCACAGGTAGGACAGCGTCAGGATGGTTGCGATCAGGCCGTAGCCGGGGGTGGCGCCGAAGAGCCACCCGACCAGCCCGTTGCCCGACAGCATGACCCGCCACGAGTACGCCTTGACGAGGTAGCTGGCCCACAGCGGCGTCATCACGGCGATCACCAGGATCCGCTGCGCCCGTGGCGAGGCGAACTTGGCCATGTAGAAGGCCATCGGGAAGGCGATGACCGCGTCGATCACCGTGACGGCCACCGCGATCCCGAGGGTGCGGAACGTGATCGTGCGGTAGACCTCGTCGGTGAACAGGGTGGCGAAGTTGTCCAGCGACCACTCGGTGACGACCTGGCCGGTGAACGTGTCGGTGTGCCAGAAGGCGGTGACGAACAACGCCGCCAGTGCGCCGAGGTAGGCCAGGCCCAGCCAGAGCAGTGGCGCGCTGAGCAGCATGCCCAGCCGCAACCTGGGTTTGCGGTAGAGGAATCCCGACACACTGGCGGCGATGCTCATGTCAGCCCTTGATCTCCGTCCACGCGCGAGTCCACTCGCCGTAGTCCTTGCACTTGACGTCGGTGCGGCCGTCGACGCACTGGGCGATCGGCGTGGTCCAGTACCAGATCTGGCCGGCGTAGGCGGCGTCACCGGCGTGGTAGGTCTCGCAGTGCTTGGCGTCCGCGGTCAGCGAGCAGGCCTTCGGGTTGGCCGGGGCCTCGCCGAAGTACTCGGCGACCTTCGCGTTGGCCTGGGGGCTGACGATGTGGTCGAGCCACTTGTAGGCGCAGGTCTTGTGCGGCGACTTGGTGGCCACCATCCAGGTGTCCGACCAGCCGGTGGCGCCCTCGACGGGCAGGGTCGACTCCAGCGGCGCGCCCTCGGACTTGGTCAGGTTGACCGTCACCTGCCACGCGGTGCCGATGACGGCGTCGCCGTTCTTCAGCGCCTGGCTTTCCTTGAGGTAGTCCGACCAGTACTCCGACACCAGCGGGCGCTGCTGCTTGAGCAGGTCGACCGCGGCCTGGAACTGCTTGTCGTCCAGCGCGTAGGGGTTCTTGATGCCCAGTTCCGGCTTGGTCTTCATCAGGTACAGCGCGGCGTCGGCGATGTAGATCGGCGAGTCGTACGCGGTGACCTTGCCCTTGTACGGGGAGTTCGCGTCGAACACCACGGACCACGAGGTGGGCGCGGGGCTGACCTTGTCGGTGCGGTAGGTCAGGACGTTGGCGCCCCAACCGTGGGGCACGCCGTAGGAGACGTTGTTCACGCTGTTCCACGGCTTGTTCTTGAGGAAGTCGAAGACGTCGGCGTAGTTCGGGATGAGGCTGGTGTTGACCGGTTCGGTGTCGCCGGCGGCGATGAGCCGCAGCGAGGCGTCACCCGAGGCGGAGATGACGTCGTACTGGCCGGTCTTCATGAGGCTGACGGCCTCATCGGAGGTGCCGAAGGTCTTCACGTTGACCTTGCACCCGGTGGCCTGCTCGAACGGGGTCACCCAGTCGACGTTGGGGTCGTTGGACCCGTTCTCCGCGTAACCGGGCCAGGCCAGGATGTTCAGCGCGCCCTCGGGCTGACCGAGCTGGGAGAGGGCTTCGAGCTTGGGCGGGGTGAAGCCCTGCCCGCCCGCGCTGGACGAGCTGGACGAAGTGCTCGACGTGCCGCAGGCCGCGACCGCGGTCCCCGCACACATCAGCCCCGCGATCAAGCGCAGGGTCCGGCTGTTGCGCATCTGGATGGCTCCTTACTCGGTTATGCGGAAGTTGTGCTCTTGCCGCCAACACAGGCGGACTCGGTTGTCGGCAAGTTCGAGGGGTGCTCCGGCGTTCTGCCGGACCACCGAGAGCTGCCCGCCGACGTCCAGCGCCACCACGTAGCGAACCGTGGCGCCGGCGTAGGAGGTGCTGGTCACCGTGCCCGTCGCGGAGATCTCGCCGACCGCGGCGGGCTGCGACAGGTCCGGATCGATGCGGATCTTTTCCGGCCGGATGCTGAACACGCCGCGCGTGCCGAGCACCGCCTCGGCGCTGTCGCCGGACAGCAGGTTCGACGTGCCGACGAACCCGGCGACGAACGCGGTCGCCGGCTCCTCGTACACCTCGCTCGGCGTGCCGACCTGTTCGATCCCGCCGGTGTTGAACACGGCGATCCGGTCGCTCATCGTCAGCGCCTCGTCCTGGTCGTGCGTCACGAAGATGAACGTGATGCCGACGTCGCGCTGGATCTGCTTCAGCTCGGTCTGCATGGCGTGCCGCAGTTTCAGGTCCAGCGCGCCGAGCGGTTCGTCGAGCAGCAGCACCTTGGGGCGGTTGACGAGCGCGCGGGCCAGTGCGACGCGTTGCCGCTGACCGCCGGAGAGCTGCGTGGGTTTGCGGCCCTCGAACCCTTCCAAGTGGACGGTCCGCAGCGCCTCGCGGGCGCGTTCGCGGCGTTGCGCGCGGGGCACCTTCTTGACCCGCAACCCGTACTCGACGTTCTGCTGCACCGTCATGTGCGGGAAGAGCGCGTAGTCCTGGAACACGGTGTTGACGTCCCGCTCGAACGGCGCCAGCCGGGTGACGTCTCGGCCGGCCAGTTCGACCGTCCCGGACGTGGGCAGCTCGAACCCGGCGATCATGCGCAGCACGGTCGTCTTGCCCGAGCCGGACGGGCCGAGCATCGAGAAGAACTCGCCCTGCGCGATGTCCAGGTCGACGCCCTCGACGGCGACCACGGAGCCGAACTCCTTGCGCAGGCCACGCAGCCGGATCGCGCTCGTGGTCTCCGCCGGGGCGGTCTTCTCGGCCAGTGCGGGAGCTTGGTTGGGCGACATGTCGATCACCAGGCCGTCATGACGTGCTTGACGCGGGTGTAGTCCTCGAGCCCGTACAGCGAGAGGTCCTTGCCGTAGCCGGACTTCTTGAACCCGCCGTGCGGCATCTCGGCCACCAGCGGGATGTGCGTGTTGATCCACACGCAGCCGAAGTCGAGCTTCGCGGACAGGCGCATCGCGCGGCGGTGGTCGGCGGTCCAGATCGACGACGCGAGCCCGTACTCGACACCGTTGGCGGCGGCCAGCGCCTCGTCGTCGCCGCTGAACCGCTGCACCGTGATGACCGGACCGAACACCTCGTTCTGCGAGATCTCGTCGTCCTGCCGGACCCCGGACACCACGGTGGGTTCGAAGAAGAAACCTTCGTCGCGGGCGCGCTTGCCGCCGGTGTGGACGGTCGCGTGCGCGGGTAGCCGCTCGATGAACCCGGCGACCTTCGCGAGGTGGGCGGCGCTGTTGAGCGGCCCGTAGAGCACGTCCGGGTCGTCCGGCAGTCCGGTCTTCGTCGCCTCCGCGTGCCGGGTCAGCGCGGCCACGAACTCGTCGTGCACGTCGTCGTGGACCAGCACGCGGGTGGCGGCCGTGCAGTCCTGGCCGGCGTTGAAGAACCCGGCGCCCGCGATGGTCTCGGCCGCGTCCTCGATGTCGGCGTCCGGGAAGACGATCACCGGCGCCTTGCCGCCCAGTTCCAGGTGGACGCGCTTGAGGTCGGCGGCCGCGGAGCCGGCGACCTCGATGCCTGCGCGGACCGAGCCGGTGATCGACACCATCGCCGGGATGTCGTGCTCGACCAGCGCCCGGCCGGTCGCCCGGTCACCGCAGACGACGTTGAGCACGCCCGGCGGCAGGAACTCCGCGGCGATCTCGGCGAGGAGCACAGTGGACGCCGGCGTCGTGTCGGACGGCTTGAGCACCACCGTGTTCCCGGCCGCCAGCGCCGGCGCGATCTTCCAGATCGCCATCATCAGCGGGTAGTTCCACGGCGTCACCTGGGCGCACACCCCGATCGGCTCGCGCCGGACGTAGGAGGTGTGCCCGGTGAGGTACTCCCCGGCGGCGCGGCCCTCCAGCGCGCGGGCGGCCCCGGCGAAGAACCGCAACTGGTCGACGAGCACCGGGATCTCCTCGGCCGTGGTCACGGCCAGCGGCTTGCCCGTGTTCGCCGACTCGACGCGGACGATCTCCTCGGCGCGGCGCTCGACGGCGTCGGCGATCTTCAGCAACGCGGCCTGACGATCGCCCGGCGTGGTCTCGCGCCACTGCTCGAAGGCCCGGGCCGCCGCACGCAGGGCGCGGTCCACGTCCTGCGCGCCGCCGACCGGCGCGGTGCAGTACGGCCGTCCGGTGACCGGATCGATGATCTCGGCGACGGCGCCGTCCGCGGAATCCGCGGGTTCGCCGTCGATGAAGTGCTTCAGCTGGTGCACGGGCAGGCTCCTGGCTCAGCGGGGACGGTGCGGGTCGGTACCCCGATGGCCGGAAAACATATAAGACCATATTTCATAGGACAAGTCTTTGAGGCAGGATTGTTCGCGGCGGTACCCGAAAGAAGGAGCCCGATGCGAAGGCCGTTGACGTCCCCCAGCGCGCGATCAGTCCTGTTCGCGCCCCTGGACCAGACCGGGCGGGCCGAGCTCGTCGCCCGGCGGCTGGTGGACGCGATCACGCTGGGTGTCCTCGCCGACCAGGAGCAACTGCCGAGCGAGGCCGAGCTCGCCGAGCAGTTCGGGGTCTCGACCGTGACCGTGCGGGAGGCGCTGGTGGCCCTGCGTCAGCAGGGTCTGGTGCAGACGAAGAGAGGCCGCGGGGGCGGCAGCTTCGTCTGCGCGCCGCCGGAGGAGAACGACGAGACGTGGCGGGCGCGCCTGCGCGAGGTCTCGCTCAGTGAGCTGCGGGACATCGGCGACGACTACGTGGCGATCGCGGGCGCCGCGGCCCGGCTGGCGGCCGAGCGCAGCTCCACCGAGGACATCGCGCGCCTCCAGCTCGCCGCGGAGGACATGGACGGCGCGGCCGGCACCGCGGCCGCCCGCGCCGAGCGGCAGTTCCACCTGGAGGTCGCCGCCGCGTCCCAGTCCCCGCGCCTCACGCACCAGGAGATCCGGTTGCAGAGCGAACAGGGCGCGCTGCTGTGGCTGCCGCTCGGGCACCACGATCCGGTGACGGCGTGCACTGAGCACCGGGCCATCGCCGCCGCGATCGCCCAGGCCGACGGCGAACTCGCCCGCAAGCTGACCGAGCAGCACATCCTGGACACCATCGACCGATTGGGTGAGGTGCATCTTGACCTACTCGGGTCCTAAGCTTCGACACCTCGACTACACCAGGGGCGGCAACGTGAACGACACGCTGGCCGGCGAGGACATCGCCGAAGAGGTGTCCGGCATCGTCGAGGGCGTCTTCGGGCGGCTCGCGCCCGCGGTCGCCGCGGCCACCGCGGTCCTCGGCAGACCGGGCCCGGTCCGCGCCGCCGACCTGGACGCGCTGCGCCCGGACGTGCTCGCGGCGCTCGGCGAACGGGTGGTGGGCGCCGGTTTCATCGCCGCCCCGGACGCGCTCGCCGACCAGCGCTTCGGCTTCGAATGGTGGACCTGCACGCCGGGCGGGCCGCCCGCGCAGCTGTTCATCAGCCTCGACCCGGCCAGTGACCACTTCCTGGACTACACGCGGCAGTCGTGGTTCACCGTGCCGCGCGATTCCGGCCGCCGCCACATCACCGGGCCGTACGTCGACTACCTGTGCACCGACGAGTACACGCTGACCTTCACCGTCCCGGTGCTGCGCGACGGCGCGTTCGCCGGGGTCGTCGGCGCGGACGTGTTCGTGCACGAGTTCGAGCGGCTGCTGCTGCCGAAGCTGCGGCGCGTCGACGGACGAGCGGCGGTGATCAACGCGCAGGGCCGCGTGATCGCCGCCAACACCGCCCGTCAGGCGACCGGTTCGCTGGTGCGGGATCCGGACATCGCGTCCTGGTGGAACGGCGGCGCGCAGCCGGTGCACGACGCGGACACGGTGCTGCTGCGCTGCGGGGACGCGCCGATCGCGCTGCTGGTCACCAGGCGCTGAACGCCGCCGACAGCTCGCGGTGGGCGTCCACGAGGGACGGTCCGTACCAGGTCAGGTAGCGGCCGGAGACCAGCACGTACGGCACGTCCGGGAACGCCTCGGGGCCGTCGATGTCGGTGAACAGGTACGGCTCGTCGGGCAGCACCAGCAGGTCGGCGCCGTCGGCGAACCGCGCCCGCAGCTCGTCGATCTTCGGGCGCGGGTACCGGTCTTCGTGGTCGGCGTAGACGTTGGCGACCCCGAGGCGGTGCAGCAGGTCGCCGCCGAACGTGTCCCGGCCGAGCACGATCCACGGCTTGCGCCACACCGGAATCACGGCACGCACGCGCTCGGGAGCCGCCTCCCGCCACAGCTCCTCGGCGGTCACCAGCCAGTCCGGTTCGGACACCTCGAACGCCTGGGTCAGCAGGCGGCGCAGCGACGCCAGCGCGTGCGGAACGGTCGCCGGCGCCTCCATCACCCACACCGGAATGCCGTTGGCGCGCAGGCGTTCCACGTCCTCCGGCCGGTTTTCCTCGGAGTTGGCGAGCACCAGGTCCGGACGCAGCGCGAGGACGTCGTCGACCTTCGGGTACTTCGAGCCGCCCACCCGCGACACCTGGAGGCTGTCCGGGTGGGTGCAGTAGTCGGTGGCGCCGGCGATGCGGCCCGGCACGGTCGCCTCGACCGCTTCCGTCAGCGCCGGGACCAGCGAGACCACGCGCTGGGGCGCGCCACGCAGCGGCACGTCCTCGCCGAGGTCGTCGAACAGCGTCATCGGTCTCCTTCGAGGTGTTCCAGCAGTACGTCGCCGTGGCAGGGTTCCGGCGCGCACCAGCAGCCCAGCGCCCGGCCGGACAGCTCGCCGAGCCGGTCCAGCAGGTCCGGCCGGCCGTCCAGGTACTCGCGGTAGTGCCGCACCATGGCGGCGCGGTCGGTCTTGCCCTCCTTGACGAACGGGTTCGCGAAGTCGGACTCCGGCCAGGAGTGCCGGTTGCCCCGGTGCCCGATGTAGGTGATCAGGTCGTTCTCCACGAGCCACGGCACGAGGTGCTTGTGCGGCCCCGATTTCCGCACGTTGACGACCACCGCGTGGCCGTCGCGCACGCGCTGCGCCAGCTCGCGTTCCTCGTCGGTCCAGTCGCTCATGCCCGCTCGAACGACACCTTCCGCTTGTCGACGTCCACCGCGGTCAGCCGGACGCTGATGCGGCGGCCCTCCGGCAAATTCTCCCCCGCGCACCGCGCCATCACCGGCGGATCGGCCAGCAGGATCTCCGCGCGGTTCTCCTCCGCCCGCAGGACGACCGCCTCGAAGGTCTCGCCGACGCGGTCGGCCAGCATCCACGCCTCGACCTGGTCCAGACAGGCCTTCTCGACCCGCGCGGCGAGCAGGTCCGACGCGTTCATCAGGCCGGGCAGCTCGGTCAGCGCGGCGCGGGCCCACGCGGGAACCGGCTCGCCGGCGTTGACGGCCAGGCAGACCTCGGTGGCGAAGCGGTCGGCCAGTCGCCGGATGGGCGCGGTGACGTGCGCGTACGGGGCGCCGATGCCGGCGTGCGTGACGACCTCGGGCAGTTCGCCGTCGAAGGTGGTGTAGCCGGCGCCGCGCAGCAGGCGGGTGGTGTCGGTGTAGAAGGCCATCGACTCCGGCTGGGCGGGGTCGAGCCCGGCGAGCAGCTCGGCCACGCTCGCCCCGGCCGGCCAGTCGATGCCCAGCGCGCGGGCCGCGCCGCGCAGCCACTGGAGCGTCTCGGCGTCCGGCTCGGGCAGGGTGCGCAGCAGGCCGATCTTCGCGTCGATCATCATCCGCGCCGCGGCCATTCCGGTGAGCAGGGAGATCTCGGCGTTCCAGGCCTCGAGTCTCGTGCGCGGCCGCATGCCGAGCACCCAGTCGCCGCCGTTCGCGCCGATGATCCGGTCCGGCAGCTGCGGTTCGACCGCGCCGCGGCGCACCGCCAGTTCACGGCGGAGCGTGCCCAGCTCGGGCAGGGCGGCGATCGACGGGTGCGGCGCGGCCGGGTCCTCGGTCGCGTAGTCGAGTTGGTCGGTGGAGCGGACGAGCGCGCGGCGCACGGTGGCGTGCGTGAGTTCGCCGTCGCGGTCGAGGTCGAGGGTCCACAGCACGGCGGGCCGGACCTCGCGCGGCAGCAGGCTCGCCGCGCCCTCGGACAGCACCGGCGGGTGCAGCGGCACGGTGCCGTCGGGCAGGTAGAGGGTCTGGCCGCGGCGGCGGGCCTCCCGGTCGATCGGGCCGCCCGGCGCGACGAACGCGGCGAGGTCGGCGATCGCATAGTGCACGAGGAAGCCGCCGGACCGCCGCTCGATGAGGACGGCCTGGTCGAGGTCCTTCGCGCCCGGCGGATCGAGCGTGACCAGGGGCAGGTCGGTGGCGTCGGCGCGGTCGGCGGCCAGTCCGGACGGATCCATCACGACGCCCTCGGCCTCGGCCAGTACGGCCGGGTCGAAGTCCTCCGGCAGCTCGAACTCGGCGCGCAGCCGGGCGAAGCCGCCGTCCGCCGAGTTCGTGCTGGTCACGACGTGGGGCACACCTAGACCCTAACCCGGTATGGCCGTTCCGGTCGCCCGTTCGGGGTTGAGCCGGACGGGTGTATCTTGCCCGCACACCGTCGAAAAGCGATATCGTTTTCATCTATATGAAGGGTGCGCACACTGTGAAAGTCGCCTTTGTCGGCAAGGGCGGAAGCGGGAAGACGACGCTGACCTCGCTGTTCGCCGCTTATCTCTCCGGTTCCGGCCACCCCGTACTGGCCATCGACGCCGACATCAACCAGCACCTCGCCGTCGCGCTGGGCGCGTCCGCGGAGGAGGCGGCCGCGCTGCCGACGCTCGGCGAGCACCTCCCCCTGATCAAGGACTGGCTGCGCGGCGACAACCCGCGGATCACCAGCGCCGAGGCGATGATCAAGACGACGCCGCCGGGGCGCGGGTCGCGGCTGGTGCGGCCGTTCGAGGACAACCCGGTCTTCACGGCGTGCTTCCGCGACGTCGCCGGGGTGCGGCTGGGCGTGACCGGGCAGTTCACCGAGGACGAGCTCGGGGTGGCCTGCTACCACTCGAAGGTCGGCGCGGCGGAGCTGCTGCTGAACCACCTGGTCGACGACGCGGGCGAGTACGTCGTGATGGACATGACCGCGGGCGCCGACGCGTTCGCCTCCGGCCTGTTCACCCGCTTCGACGTGACGTTCCTGGTGTGCGAGCCGACGCTGCGCAGCGTCGGCGTGTACCGGCAGTACGCCGAGTACGCGCGTGACTTCGGCGTGCGGCTCGCGGTGGTCGGGAACAAGGTCACCGACGACGAGGACGTCGAGTTCCTGCGCGACCAGCTGGGTTCGGACCTGCTGTGCTGGCTGTCCGGGTCGTCGCACGTGCGCGCCGCCGAACGCGGCCGGGCGCGGCCGATCACCGCGCTGGAGCCGCACAACCTGGACGCCCTCGCCACCATCCAGTCCACTGTGGATGGCACGCCGCGGGACTGGGCGAAGTTCCACCGCCAGGCCGTCGAGTTCCACCTGCGCAACGCCCGGTCGTGGGGCAACGAGCGCGCGGGACAGGACCTGGCCGAGCAGGTGGACCCCGAGTTCGTGCCCGGCCCGCCAGCGCTGGCCGGGGCGTAGGAAGAAATCGAAAGGAGCACGATGTCCCTCGATGTACCCGCCGACCTGCTCGCCCGCGCCGAATCCGGTGAGGTGAGCGACGCCGAGTTCGTCGCCTGCGTGCGCGACTCGCTGCCCTACGCGTGGCAGGTGATCAGCGAAGTGGCCGCGGACCTCGAGGGCGGCGCCGCCGACTTCGCCGACCACGCGACCCCGCCGCCGAGCGAGAAGGAGCGGGGCCAGCTGCTGCGGGCGCTGGCTTCGGACGCGATCCGCGGCGGGCTGGAGCGGCACTTCGGCATGAAGCTGGCGTTCCAGAACTGCCACCGCGTCGCGGCCTTCCGCCCGGCCGCCGTGGACAGCGACGCGTACCGGGAGTTCATCTCGCCGGCCGGCCAGCTGCGCAACCAGAGCCCCGCACTGCGCGACTGCTGAGGCTTTTTCGAGAAGGGCCCCGGACCGGTCGCGGTCCGGGGCCCTGTCACGTCAGCGCCACTTGGCGTCTTCCTCGTCGGCCTTCTTGGTGCGCTCACGGGCGATCTCGAGCGCGCGCTTGGCCGTGGCCTCGTCGGGGTAGGGGCCGAGGAGGTCGATGGACCGCGACCGCTCGAGGTGCTCGACCTCGCCGGTGCGGGTGTTGTAGTACCAGCCCTGGTCCGGGTTCGGGTCCTTGCTCTTCGCCATAGAGCGAGCTTCGCACCCGGCGGCGGGCGGCGCCAGCGGCACCGCGCCGGTCAGGGGCGGTAGCGGTACGGCAGCTCCGTCGGCTGGCCGGTCGGGCCGAACTCGTGCTCCGGGTTGTCCGGCTCGAACCAGTCGCGGTTCACCTGCGGCGTGCCGCGCGGCGGCGTCGGCTCCGGGTCGGTGGGCCGGGTGAGCGGGATGCCGGCCGCCGGGGTCGGCTGGGGTTGCGGGGGCAGCGGCTCGGTGAACCGGGGCGGCTCCTCCGGGGGCTCCATCGTGCGCCAGGCCTGCGGGTTCGTCACCCGCTGCGGCTGCTCGGGCGGCGTGCCCGGCATCGCGGCTCCAGCCGGGGCAGCGGCCGGACCGGTCTCGGGCGCGGCGGGGCCGGGCTGGCCCGGCATCGCAGCTCCAGCCGGAGCGGCCGGGCCGGTTCCAGGCGACGTGCCCTGACCCGGCATCGCGACTCCAGCCGGCGCGGCGGGCGAACCGGCATCGGGCGCGGCCGGGCCCGTTCCGGGTGGTGTGCGTGGCGCGGCGAGCTTCTTCGGCGGCTCCGGCAGCGGCGGCACCTCCGGCGACGGCGTGGTCGGCGTGGTCCGCCACACCGGCGCGGGCGGGATGATCATCGGGGCGGCGCGGGGGACGTCCGCGTCCGGGGCGGGCGCCGCCGCCTCCCGGCGGGCCTGTCCGCGCGGCGGGATCGGGTCGAGGCAGGGCACCAGGACGGTCGTGTTCTCCGGCTCCTCGACCTTCCGCCCGCTGCGCTCGCGGTAGACCATGTCGCCGTCGGCGTCGATCTCGACCAGGTAGCCGACCTCGGCGAGCTGCTCCTCGTCCAGGTCGACGAGCTTCTCGTAGCGCGACGGCACGGTGCGGTAGACCGGCCACGACAGCGACCGGTGCGTCTGGTGGAACTGCGACAGCAACCCGGCCATCTGCTGCTGCCACGGCAGCGACATCGACTCCGCCAGCGAACGCGGCAGCACGACGTAACCCTCGTCCACACCCGGCAACCCCTGCGACAGGTAGTCGGCCAGGGGCGTGCTCGACGCGGGCGGGCCCGGCCGCGGCGGGGGCGGCGGGGCGCCGAACAGGTCGTTGAGTTGCGCCGGCTTCTTGTTGCGCTTACCGAACTTCTTCGCCACGGGGCACCACCTTCTACACGCCGGGCCGGACTGCCTGCGGCACAAGCTCGTCTTCGTTCCAGGAGACCTTCCGGGTGTGCACCGGCACGCCGGTCTGCTGAGCCTCCACGATCTTCCCGTCGCCAAGGTACATCGCGACGTGGTGGATGGTCGCCGGGTTCGACGGGTCGTACGCCCAGAAGAGCAGGTCACCGGGCTGGGCGTCACGCACCGGAAGCATCGCGCCGTTCTTGTACTGGTCCCGCGACACCCGGCTGAGCGTGATGCCCGCCGCCTCGTAGGCCCGCAGCATCAGGCCGGAGCAGTCGTAGGAGTTCGGCCCGGTCGCGCCCCACACGTACGGCTTGCCCTGCTCCCCCAGCGCGAACTGGATCGCGGCGGCCGCGGCGTTGTTGGGCGGCAGCACCAGGCCCGCGCTCTGACCGCAGCCGACCATGTCCGCGACCTGGCCCAGGTTCTCCACCAGGTGGGCCGCCATCTGCTCCCACTTGTGGTAGCGCTCGGGGAACGCCGACCGCTCCACGTCCTGCGCCGACGCGCCGGGACGCTGCTTGTCCCAGTCCGGCACGGTGAGCAGGACGTTGTAGAACTTGTTGATCTGGTACGGGATGTCCTGCAGCTGCGATGGCGTGCCCCAGCCCATCGACGGGCGCATCTGGAAGATGCCCAGCGAGTCGCGGTCGCCGTAGCTCAGGTTCCGCATGCCGGACTCGGTCATGCCGGCCTGGATCGCGATCTGCCACGCGCGCGGGGAAAGGCCGCGCTGCTTGCCGATCTCGATGATCTGGCTGATGATGTAGCGCTGCTCGTCGTTGAGCTTCGCGGCCTGCGCGGCGCCGTGGTCGGTGCCCGGCACGCTCGGGCCGATCGCCGCGTCGCAGCTGACGTTGGTGTAGGCGGCCTGCATCTGGGCCCGCTGCTGGTCGCTGACGACCTTCGTCACGACACCGACGGTCGCGACCCCGGCGAAGAGAACGGCGACGAGAACGCCGACGAGGACACCCAGCCGCATGGGTCAGCTCGCCTGGTCGTAGCCGGTGACGAGCCAGCCGGACGGGGTCTTCGCGACGGTGATCGACAGCTGCGGGCCGTCGGTCGGCACGAGCACCTCGACGGAACTGGTGTAGGACTTCGTGACGGTGGGTTCGCCGGTGACCCTGGTGGCCGGGATGTTCGCCGGGTCCACAGTGGACATCTCCGGCAGGTACTCCTCCGTCGTGAGTGGACGGAGTCCCTCCAGCCATTGCGCGTTGGTCATGCCTGCCGGGTGGGTGGCCCACGCGGTGGCCCACTGCTTCGCGGTCTGCAGGGCCGCCGGGTCCGGCGCGGCGGAGGTCGGCTGCAGCAGCGGCGCGGTGAGCCGGGTCGACATCGGGGCGGGCGAGGAGCCCGCGCTGGTCGGGCTGCTGCTGGCGCCGGGGTCCTGGATGCGGACCGGCGTCGGCCCGGAGCGGTTCGGGTTGCCAAGGAGCTGCGGCACGACGATGCCGATGGCCACGATCAGCGCGATCACCGCGACGGCGGTGCCGACGAGGTGGGCGGGCGAGCGCAGCGGGAAACCCCAGATGCGGCGGTAGACGGCGGCGCGGCCGCGGTTGGTCCGGATCGGCATCTACATCACCGCACGATCCGGTCGGTGTCACGGGAGTCGTCGCGCACCTCGAGCCCGCGCGAAGGCCGGTACAGCACGTGCACCGGCTTGCCGCCGACGAGTTCCTGCCCGGCGCGGCGCGGTTCCGGCCGCTGGGCGGGGGTGGCGCTCATGCCCGGCCGCGAGATGCGCGACGGGACGACGACGGGGTCGGGTTCGTCCCAGCCGCGGTCGTAGACGGGCGAGGTGTCGACGCGGCGGCTGGGCCGCTGCGCGACGGGCGGCATCCAGCCGTCCGCGCGGCGCGTGGTGCCGGGCGGGGCGGAGTAGACGAACGCGTCCGGGTCCGCGCCTTCCGGGGCGTAGCCGGCATACGCGGGCTGGTGGCCGCCGCCGGCGGGCAGGCCCGGTCTGGTGTGCCCGGGCAACGCCGGCCCACCGCCGGGCCAGGGCGCGCCGGACCAGGCGGCGGCGGGGCGGGCGGCCATGGCGCCGGCGCCGTCGAGACGCTGGGCCGTGGCGAAGACGGTCGCCTCGGGACGCCCACGGCCCGCCGACCCGGTCGGGCTGGCGACCTCGCTCTCCTCGCCCTCGCGGACGCTCTCCCAGAACTCGTCCTGCGGCGTCGGCCCCTGCTTCTTCCGGAAGCGGCTGAACAGGCCGCCACTCGGGGCCGGAATGGAGGACCCGACCATGCCGACGGACATCTCGACCATCTGCCAGAGGCGGCGAACCGGCCTGCCGACGAGGAACAGCAGGATCGTGACGAGACCCGCCAGGATCATCTGCGTCAGGATGGACAACCGGGCGGCCGGCGAGAAGATGGCCTGCAGCAGCAACGCGTGCACACCGGCCAGGACCGACAGCACCAGGAGGTTGAAGCCGACGCCACCGAGCACCCGGGCGACGCGGCGCAGGAGGTCGTGGTGCAGCATCGCGATCAGGCCGATCAGCGGTGCGGTCAGCACGAACAGCCGGATGATCACCTGGGCCAGGAGCACTGAAGCCTTCGCCAGCAGTTGGAACAACGCGTAGGCGAGGCTCTGCCCCAGCGCGAGGAAGCCGGAGCCGGTGCGGCTGCCGCCTTCCCCGGTGAAGTACGGGGTGGCGGGGCCGAGCTGGGTCGCGATGTTCTTGTAGGCGGCCTTCTTCGCGTCGACCACGCTCTGGTTCGCGTCGTCACCGTTGTTGAGCTGGTTCCAGGTGAACGCCTGGGCATCGAGCAGCGGCCGGCCGAACTGCTGCGCCTGCGGGGAGTCCGGCGACCCGAACTCGCCCCGCAGCCAGTTGTTGTAGACGACCTGCGTGTGCAACTCCGTCGGCAGGATCTCCCACGGGTACTGCCCGGAGGAGTCGTCGATGAATCCCGCCTGGATGTTGGTCGTCGTGTCGACGATCGCCTTGTCGAGTGGATCGAGGTAACGCAACATCGCCAGCGAGGAGGCGGCGAGCCAGACCGCGGCCAGCGCGTACAGGCCCCGCTTGCTCAGCGCCGCCAGGTCACCCCGCCAGATGTTCCGGAACATCATGATCGCGAGCAGGAGCGCGACGAGCCCGAACAGCTGCGCGTAGATGTTGTTGTAGACCTTCTCCGCCCCGGCCTTCACGGCACCGTAGATCGGGTCGAGCAACCCACCCTGCAGGATCGTGTAGTGGAGCGAGTTCGTGGCGCCGACCAGGTTCTTGCCGACGTTGAACGCCTGGTTCCCGGCCCACGTGTCGATGGTCGTGTTCGGGCTCGTGATCCCTGACAACGGTCCGCAGTCCGTCTGGTAGACGTGCCAGACCATCCCGGCGTAGCTGTAGTCGAGGTAGGCGCTGCCCGCGAGGCCGTGGCTACGGGACTGGTCCAGCGCGCCGACGAGGCCCGAGCCCGGTCGCTCCGGGATCGGTGCGTCGCCACATGCCGCTGCTGAGGCGGATGGTGCCATCACCGTCGTCTGGAAGCCCATCAGCAGTGCGACCGCCACGACGGCCGCCCAGCGGGACGGTCTCTTTCGCCGGCTGCCGCGGTTCTTCAAGCCCCTCCGCAGCGCGTGCCAGCCACCGGCCAGCGCTAGCACGCTCAGGATCGTCACGAGCGTCATGCGGCGTCCCAGCCGCCGCGCTTGCCCGCACCGGCTCGTTCGCCCTCGGCGGAGCCACCGGAGCCCGCCGAACCGCCGGAACTCCCGGAGCCCGGCACGTCCTCGGCCAGGATCTGCTCCTCCGTCAGCCCCAGATCGCGCTCGGCGGCCAGCTCCAGGTCCGGCTCGAGCTCGTCGTCCGGTGGCGGGGCCGCCACGTGCTGGCGCGGCGGCTCCGCGTCCCGGGCGTGCGTGTCCGCGGGCAAGGCGTCCTTCGAGCCCGGCGTCGTGTCCAGCGACGCACGCAGGTGGGCCAGGTGCGGCCCGGAGAAGTCCACCCGGATCCGCTCCACGCCACCGGCGCCGTCGCCGAAGATGAACTGCCTCGGCTCGCGGTCGCGCTCCAGGCCGCGCTGCGCGCCGGGCCGCCTGCCCAGCGACGCGACCACCTGCTCGTACCCGACCCCGACCGGCACCTTCAACAACCGCAGCGCGTCGGCCTGCGCCTCGTCGTCGTCCAGGCGCCCGACGAACACCGAGTCGAGCAGCGCGACGAAACCCTGGATCTTCAGGAAGTCCGCCGGGATCTGCGAGGACAACAGCACCCGGACGTTCCACTTCCGCGAGTCACGCGCGAACCGGTTCATCAGCACGCGACCGGTCGGCACCTCGGACAGGAAGAACGCCTCGTCGATCCACACGCCCTTGCGCAGGTCCTTCGGCTTCTCGTACACCGACCGCTGCGTCAGCCACGCCGCCAGGTTCAGCATCTCGACACCGAGCGCCTCGGCGTCGGTCCAGTGCTCGCGGCCGACGCCGTCCTTGGGCAGCGTCAGCCCGGCCATCGTCAGGACCGTCAGCCGGTCGTCCCGCGTCTCCGAGTACGGGTCAGCGTCGTTCTCGGGGATCAGCAGCGACATGCGCTCGCGCATCTCGTCCAGGAAGTCCGCCACCACGACCGCGTGCTCGTGGTGCTCGCTGGAGTCCCGGCGCAGCGCGTCGATCACCTGGCCGGGGTCGGCGTCGTACCGGCCGCCGACGGCCCGCACCGCCCGCAGCAGCACGATCCGGCTCTGCGGCATCCGCGCGACCTCGTACGGCAGCACACCGGTGAGCACGTCCAGCACGAGCCGCCGCCGGGTCGCGCCGGCCAGCGCCCGCTCGCGCCGCCACGCCCGCTCCGGGTCCTCCTCGTCCATGAAGTGCTCGAGCAGCGGCTCGGCCACCACCCGGTACGGGTTCAGGATGCCGGGTTGTGCATTCAGCAAGTTGATGGGCCGCGCGTACGGCCGGATCTCCGGCAGGTCGCACAACCGGGACAGCGGGCCGGACGGGTCCAGCAGCGTCCAGTGCGCCCCGGCCCGCAGCGTCTTGTAGACGATGCCGCCGCCGAGGAACGACTTGCCGCCACCGAGACCGGCGACCATCGCGGTCAGACCGGAGCCGTCCCGGATCTCCTGCGCCATCCACGGGTCCCAGGCGACCGGGCGCCGGGTGGCGGTGACCGTCTCGCCGAGCAGGATGCCCCGCCGGTCGCCGACCTCGGCCGTCGCCGTCGGCACCGCCGCCGCGGCCCACACCACCGAACCGCGGCGCATGTACGCCGACGAGGACAGCGGCTCGCCCGGGATGAACTCCCGCGCCAGCGCGTACTGCGCCTCCGGGTGCTCGATCGCGATCTTCGGCTTGTACAGGTCGAGCAGCTGCTGGGCCAGCCGCAGCGCCTCGCGCTCGCTGTCACCGGACACCGCCAGCCGCCACCACGACCGCACGCGCGTGGCCAGCGCGGTGAAGCCCGACGTCATCTCGTCGTCGATCTCCAGCACGCGGGTCGCCTGCCGCGCCAGCGACTGCGGCGGCTCCAGCTCGTGCTCGTCGGTGTAGTGCTTGACCTGCGAGCGCACCTTGTTCATCTGGCGCTGCAGCTCGCCGGCCACCTCCTCGGGGCGGCGCACGTAGATGCGGGCCGACCACTCCACCGAGGCGGGCAGCCGGTCCGCGTGCTGCACCCACGGGTCGTCGACCTCGGGAATCTGCAGGCCGTGCATCTGGCCGACGGTCAGCACCGCGAGGTGCCGTTGCACCCCGGCGTTCGACCCGGTGCGGCCGCGCACGGTGAGCGTCGGCGCGTACGGCTCGGCGTGGAAGTCCGCCGCGTCGGTGAAGCTGGCCAGGTCCTCCGGCTCCCACGCCGCGCCGGGCACGGCGGGCAGGTGCCGTGGCGCGGGCAGGCCGAGCGAGCACGAGCGGTGCATCAGCCAGGACATCTCCTCGGCGTGCACCGGGCGGCCCTCCAGGCCGGACGATCCGATCACCTGGTCCAGGTGCTCGACCTCGGAGTCCAGCGCGGCCAGCTCGGCGTCGACGGCCTCGGGCAGGATGCGGCGCAGCAGCGGGGCGGCGCGCTCGACCGCGCGGTCGACGACCCGCCTGGTCTGCACCTGCACCCCGATGTAGACCTCTTTTTCGGCCATCGACCGGCCGAGGAGCTGCTGCTGCTCGCCGATCAGGTAGTCGTCGAACGACAGCGCGCCGGGCACGTCCGGCGGGCGGCGGATGGCGTTGTGGACGTGCGCCTCGGCCCACATCCGGATCGGGTACGGGCGGGTGGTGACGCGCAGGTGCAGCCAGCGGCCCTGCAGCTCGGCGTACTGGCCGGCGATCGCGGCGATCAGGTCGCGCCGCTGCGAGTCCGACCGGAACGACCACCGCTGCGGCGCCAGCCGGTACCAGGCGTAGACCTCGTTCTCGGTGCGCACCAGGTGCCCGTCGATGGTTCGCAGGGAGATCGACGGGGTATAGCTGGGAATCGCCTGCTCACCGGGGAGCCGGCGGCCCTGCTTGCCGGGGGCGCGACCCGGCTGCGGCGGCCACTGCGCAGCCCCGCTCGGGTCGGACTTCCCGGCCTTCCGGCGTCCGCCGCTTCCGAACAACCCCTACCTCCTACCGTGGCGCCGAAGTGCGCGCGCCACGCGGTCGTGCTGGCTGGTGGTGAGGATGCGACCCCGCCGGAGCGAGGTGCCGTTTGTGCTTGGGCAGCGGCCGCTGGTTCCGCACGCGGATCTTCGTGGCCGTGACCGCACCGCCCTCTCCGGAGGTCTTCTCGCGGGGCGTCTGCAGCTCGCGCAGCCACATCGTCATGACGGCTCCGAGCGGACGCTCGTGACTGATCTTGGCGGTGATCATCCGGGTGATCAAGATCGTGATGACGAACGCCCACGCGGTGGAGAAGAAGCCGAACCCGAAGCCGAGCTGCCGCTCCACCGCCAGTACGACGAGGAACACCGGGATGCCGACGCCCCAGGCCACGTAGCGGGCCCGCCAAGGGAACGTCGCCTTCGGCGGGCCGAGCCATACCGCGTCGACCCGGTAGACCTCGTCATCGGTTCGAATCCGCACGCGCGCTACCCCGCGCCGTCAGCTGGTGAACAAGCCGGCGATCCACTCGCCGACGTTGACGCCGAGCCCGCTCACGGCGAGGCCGACGATCGCGAGCGCGATCACCACACCGGCCAGGCGGCGCATGACTCCGGCGTTGTCGCCTTTGCCGCCACCGAGCCAGAGCAGCAGCAGCGCGACGGCGAGCAGGACCAGGGGGATGATGTTGTCGAGGAGCCACTGCTGGACTCCACGGGTCCTGATCTCGCCCTGCGCCAGCTGCTGCACAAGTGTCATCATGGTCATCGCGTACTCCCAGGTGCGAGGAGTGTGGGTGTCGGGTGGGTCGGCGCGGGGCAGGCCCACGAGGTCGGAAAGTCCGGTCCGGTCTGTCTAGCCCATCATGGCGTCACAAGCTGTGACGGTCAAAGCGCTCTCTGTCGAACGGCAGTCCATCCACACCAGGCACAGTACGGCCACTTCTCCTGAACTCGTCGCCCTCCATCATCGTGGCAAGACCGCTCAGGGTTAACCCCCTGCACCCGGATTTCCTAGTGTGGGTAGGGACTCACCCACAGGCGCAGTCACGCTTCACTCTGGGTGCGCGGTATCGCTCCTCGATGGCGCGGACAACAGTGTGGCATGCCCCGATCGGCCGCATGGCACGTACCCGGGCGTGACGACTTCTCCGGGCGAGTCGATCATCCGATCCGGCGATCGCGCTCACGCAGCGCCCAGGTGGACCCGTTTTGCCCTCACGATCCGTGATCGGTACGCACTTTCGGGTGGACTCAGGTGTAAGCGCTCACCGCCGGGGCGCCGCGGTGGGACGCGGTGGTCCGGAGGGCGCGGTGAACAGCGGGTGATCGGGATCTGAACCGCGGTGGCGGACAGTTGGGGAGCGCTTTCCGGCGGCGTGGTGGTGACGCAGGGCGAGCGCGAACGCTTGCTTCCTCACGGAAGGTGAGATTTCAGGGCGGCGGATCGTCGGCGAGCGGTGGCTCGAACCAGGGTCAGGCGCTGTCGCCATCCGGGCGGCGCTGGGGCAACGCCCTGCTGCGGCAGGGCATTGCCCCAGGGCGAACCCGGGGCCGACTCCAGGGTTCGAGGGGGCCGGCCACTGTGCGCACCCCGGGACGGTGTCGTGCGGGCGTAGCGCCGGCTCCCGGAGTCACGTGGACGCGCGTTGGGCAGGCCTCAGCGCGGGCCGCCGCGGCCGAGACCGGGCTCAGGCCCGCGCCGTCGCGAAGATTCCGTCCGGGAAGGCTCCGTGGGCGACGGCGTGCCGTGCGAGTTCGCGGGCCAGCTCGTGCAACCGGGCGGCCTTCTCGGCGCCCAGGTGGCGCCACGGGGCCGTCGCGGAGGCGTTCGTCTGCTCTTCGAGGCTCTGCCGCAGCACGGCGCCCTCCGAGGTGAGCCGGCCGTCGGCGTCCAGCAGGCCCTGCTCGCGCAGCTCCTCGACGCCCGCGGCCCACTGCTCGTCGGACCAGCCGCGCGTCGCCTTCGCCACCGGCTCCAGGAAGCCCTTCCCCGTCGCCGTGTAGGTGATCAGCGCGGCCAGCCCGCTCAGCCCGTGCCCGACCAGCGCCGCGATGTGCCCGTCGCCGCGGTACTCCCGCAGCAGCGTCGCCGCGTGCCAGAGGACCAGGTGCGGCGACGACGGCCACTCCAGCTCCGCGTGCCCGGCATACAACGGGCGCCCCTCCGGGCTCAACACCGACGCCGCCGAACGCGCCAGCTCCGCCGCCTCCGCGAGCCGCGGCGAGGTGATCAGCTCCTCGCCCAGCACGCGGCGCAACCCGCCGTCGGCCGCGGCCAGCCGCGCCGCCAGGATCTCCGCCGGCGCGGCGAGCGTCCACGCCCGCGGGATGTGCCTGGCGACCAGCTCCGGGTTGAAGTTGTAGAAGGTGGCCGCGACGACGCCCGGGCCGACCGGGCCCATCGGCGCGGCCCGGCTCGCGAAGTAGCACATCCGGCCCGGCCGCAGCCCGGCCGCGGTCAGCGCCTGCTCCGCCTCTGGCGCGAAGTAGACGAACGAGTGCAGCGGTTCGAGCACCCGGTGGCACCGGAACGCGACGTCGCGGGCTTCTGCGTGATCCACGAGCCCGACCGTAGGCCACCGGCGGGCCCGCGGGAAAGGGGCGGACGAGTTGGCCTGTAAGCCGGATCCTGTTCCGCGGCCGGAACCGCGGCGGCGGCCATCCATCTAGGCCTGCCGTTGCCGGCAGGCTCGAGCGGCCTACCCGCAGGCATCGGACGGGCCGCCCTCGATCGCCTGCGCAGGCGCCTCGCGGCGCCCTCTTGGCCTTGCTCCGGGTGGGGTTTACCTAGCCACCCCGGTCACCCGGGGTGCTGGTGGTCTCTTACACCACCGTTTCACCCTTACCCCGGCGGTGAAGCCGGGGCGGTCTGTTTTCTGTGGCACTGTCCCGCGGGTCGCCCCGGGTTGCGGTTAGCAACCACCCTGCCCTGCGGAGTCCGGACTTTCCTCGAGGGAGTGACCCCTCGCGACCGCCCGGCCAACTCGTCCGCCCACTCAGGGTAACCGTTCCCACGCCGTGGACGTCGGTTGCCCCTCCCCCTGCCCGCCGCTTTACTCGGAATCAGATCGCGCGGCCGTCGACGCACAATTCCCGAAACCATTTCCGTGGAGCCTTCATGCCCGCACCACTCAAATTCGCCTATTGGGTGCCCAACGTCAGTGGCGGACTGGTCACCAGCCGCATCGAACAACGCACCGACTGGGGTTACGACTACAACCGCGAACTCGCCGTGCTCGCCGAGAACAACGGATTCGAGTACGCGCTGACCCAGGTCCGCTACACCGCCAGCTACGGCGCCGCCTACCAGCACGAGTCCACCGGGTTCAGCCTGGCGCTGCTGCTCGCGACCCAGCGGCTCAAGGTCATCGCGGCCGTCCACCCCGGACTGTGGCACCCCGGCGTGCTGGCGAAGTTCGTGGCCAGCGCGGACGTGCTGTCCGGCGGCCGGGCCGCGGTCAACGTGGTCAGCGGCTGGTTCAAGGACGAGTTCACCGGCCTCGGCGAGCCGTGGCTGGAGCACGACGAACGCTACCGGCGGTCCGAGGAGTTCATCCGCGTCCTCAAGGAACTGTGGACGAACGACGCGGCCGAGTTCCGCGGCGACTTCTACCGCATCCACGACTTCGACATCAAACCCAAACCGCTGTCCACACCGGACCGCCCGCACCCGGAGGTGTTCCAGGGCGGCAACTCGACCGCGGCCCGCAAGCTGGCCGGCCGCGTGTCCGACTGGTACTTCAGCAACGGCAAGGACTTCGACGGCTTCAGCGAGCAGGTCGCGGAGGTCCGCGGGTACGCCGCGGAGCACGACCACCACGTCCGCTTCGGGCTCAACGGGTTCGTGATCGCCAGGGACACCGAGGCCGAGGCGCGGGACGTGCTGCGGGAGATCGTGGACAAGGCGGACGTCCAGGCCGTCGAGGGCTTCCGGTCCGCGGTCCAGCAGGCCGGGCGGTCGACATCGGACAAGAAGGGCATGTGGGCGGACTCCGAGTTCGCCGACCTGGTCCAGTACAACGACGGGTTCCGCACCGGGCTCATCGGCACGCCGGAGCAGATCGCGCGCCGGGCGGTGGAGTACAAGCGGCGCGGGGCGGACCTGCTGCTGCTCGGTTTCCTGCACTACCACGAGGACGTCGAGTACTTCGGCCGCGAAGTGCTGCCCATCATCCGCGAGCTCGAAAAGGAACTCGACGCCACCGCCGCCACCCCCGAACCCGTAGGGAGCTTCTCGTGACCGACTGGATCGCCCGCGCCCGTGAGGTCGCCGCCCAGCTGGCGGTCGACGCCGTCGAGCGCGACCGGGCCAACGAGACGCCCTACGCCGAGGTCCGGCTGCTCAAGGACAACGGCCTGGTCACCCTGCTCGGGCCCGCAGAGCACGGCGGCGGCGGGCAGACCTGGGAGACCGCCTACCGCGTGATCCGGGAGATCGCCAAGGCGGACGGCTCGATCGGCCAGCTGCTCGGCTACCACTACCTGTGGGCGTGGGCGGCGCGCCTGGTCGGCACCGACGCGCAGATCGCCGCGGTCGAGGAGCTGTACACGAAGAACAACTTCTTCTTCGGCGGCGCGGTCAACCCGCGCGACTCGGACCTGAAGATCGCCCAGGACGGCGACGAGCTCGTCTACCACGGGCACAAGTCGTTCTCCACCGGCAGCAAGGTGTCGGACCTGACCGTGCTGGAGGGCGTCCTGGAAGGGACCGACGAGCACGTCTTCGCGATCGTGCCGTCGAAACAGCCGGGAATCGTGTTCCACGACGACTGGGACAACATCGGGCAGCGGCTCACCGAATCGGGCAGCGTGACCATTTCCGACGTGCGCGTGCCCTGGTCGGATGCCGCCGGATACGTGGACCGGAAATTCCAGCCGCTCGTCTACAACACGCTGAACGTGCCGACGATCCAGCTGGTGTTCACCAATTTCTACCTCGGCATCGCGCAGGGGGCGCTGGAGTCGGCGCTGGCCTACACGCGGGAGCGGACCCGCGCCTGGCCCTACGGCGGGGACGACAAGGCCTCGGCCACCGAGGAGTGGTACGTGCTGGAGGGCTACGGCGACCTGCAGGCCAAGCTGTGGGCGGCGGAAGCACTGGTGGACCGGGCCGGGGCGGCGATCTCGCCGCTCCTGCACGCGCCGCGGGAGGAGCTGACGCCCGAGGCGCGCGGCGAGGTGGCGGTGCTGATCGCCGCGGCCAAGCAGCGGATCGTCGACACCGGGCTGGAGATCGGCACGAAGATCTTCGAGCTGACCGGCGCGCGGGCGAGCGCCACGAAGTACGGGCTGGACCGGTTCTGGCGGAACCTGCGCACGCACTCGCTGCACGACCCGCTGCCGTACAAGCGGCGGGAGGTCGGCGACTACACGCTGAACGGCCGGCTCCCCGAGCCGACCTGGTACACGTAGCCACCTGTTGCCGGAAGGCCACCCCCGCAGCGCTCGGGCGCGGGGGTGGCCTTCACCCGTGAGCGGGGGTAGCTAGCGTTGGGGCGTGGTCGCGGCGGTCGGGAGTCTCGGGGCGCTGGCCGCCGTTCTCGGGTTCGCCATGGCGCGCCCACGCGGCTTGCCGGAGGCGCTGGTCGCCGTGCCCGCCGCGCTCGTCGTGCTCGCCGTCGGGCTGGTCTCGCCCGGTGAAGCGCTGGCGCAGGTCACCGCGATGGCGCCGACACTCGGGTTCCTCGCGGCGATCCTCGTGCTGGCCGACCTCGCCGACCGCGAGGGAGTGTTCCGGTGGCTCGGCGCCCGGCTGGCCACTGCCTCCCACGGCAGGCCGCGACGGCTGCTGGCGTTGACCTTCGCGGCGGCCGCGGGCACGACCGCGGTGCTGAGCCTCGACGCGACCGTCGTCCTGCTGACGCCGGTCGTCCTGGCCACCACGCGGACGCTCGACCTGCCGCCCAAGCCGCACGTCTACGCGTGCGCGCACCTGGCCAACTCGGCGTCCACGCTGCTGCCCGTCTCGAACCTGACCAACCTGCTGGCCTTCGCGGCGTCCGGGCTGACCTTCACCGGGTTCGCCGCGCTGATGGCCCTGCCGTGGCTGGTCACCGTTGCCGTCGAGCTGGCGGTCTTCGGGTGGTTCTTCCGGCGCGACCTGGCCGGGTTCGCGAAGCCGCCCGCCGTCGACCGGCCCGCGCCGGTCTTCACGCTGGTCGTCATCGGGCTGACGCTCGCCGGGTTCGGGGCGGGGCCGCTGATCGGGCTCGCACCGGGGTGGGTGGCCGCGATCGCCGCCGCCGTGCTGGCCGTGCGGGCGCTCGCGCGGCGCGAGACCAGCCCGCGGCAGCTGGTGGTGGCGGCGAACCCGCTGCTCAGCCTGTTCGTGCTCGGGCTCGCGATCGTCGTGCAGGCGGTGTCGGACCACCTGCTCGGCGGTCCCCTGCGGGCGTTGCTGCCGGACACGGCCAGCCTGCCCGGGTTGCTGCTGGCGGCCTTCGTGGCGGCCGCGCTGGCCAACCTGGTCAACAACCTCCCGGCGACGCTGATCCTGCTGGCGGCGCTCGGCCCGCACCCGGCACCCGGGGTGCTGCTCGCCGTGCTGCTGGGCGTGAACATCGGGCCGAACGCCACGTACCTCGGCTCGCTCGCGACGCTGCTGTGGCGCCGCGTCCTCGGCCGGGACGCCCCACCGCTCGGCGAGTTCACGCGGCTCGGGCTGGCAACGGTGCCAGTGAGCCTCGCGGCGGCGACCGTCGCGCTGTGGCTGGTGCTCTAGGCACGAGAGCGAATCGCCGCCCCCATCGTCAGTAGCGCACCGTGCCGGCGGCCAGCGGTGGGTACACCGTCGAGGGCTCTCCGTCGACCGTGGTGCCGGCGAACTGGAGCATCGCCCGCTGCTCGCCGTGCATCGAGGCCGGGTAGTCCAGCTCCGGGGCCGACACCTCGTCCAGGGTGCGCACGTGCTCCGGCGGCAAGGTGACCTCGTCGAGGTTGTCCTCCAGGTGCCCGAGGCGCCGGGCGCCCAGGATCGGCACCACTCCCCGCGCCCGCAGCCATGCCAGCGACACCGCTGCGGACGTCGTGCCCAGTTCCTCGGCGATCGCGGCGACCGCCTCGATCACCGCGTAGTCGGACTCGGCGGGACCGCCGACGAACGCCGCCCGGGCGGAATCGGCCGGTGCGGCGCCGCGGCGGTACTTGCCGGACAGGAAACCGTTCTTCAGCGGGCTCCACGCGACCAGCCCGAGGACCTGCTCGGCGGCCAGCGGCGCGATCTCGCCCTCGACCGTGCGCGCCAGCAACGAGTACTCGACCTGCAACGCGATCAACGGCGTCCAGCCGCGCAGCAGCGCCGTGGTCTGCGCCTGCGCGGTGACCCAGGCGGGCGTGTTGGAGAAGCCGATGTAGCGGACCTTGCCTGCGCGGACCAGGTCGTCGAGGGCCCGCAGCGTCTCCTCGACCGGGGTGTTGCGGTCCCAGTTGTGCAGCCAGTACAGGTCCACGTGATCGGTGCGCAGGCGGCGCAGCGACTCGTCGAGCTGGGCGATGACCGACCGCCGTCCCGCACCGCCGCCGTTCGGGTCGCCTGGGTGCATGTTGGTGAAGAACTTGGTCGCCAGCACCACGCGGTCGCGGCGTCCTGGGTGGGCGGCGAACCAGTCGCCGAGGATCTTCTCGGAATGCCCGTTCGTGTAGAAGTTCGCGGTGTCCACGAAGTTCCCGCCGCGGTCGAGGTAGGTCGCCAGGATCTTCTCCGACTCCTCGGCGCCGCACCCGGCGCCGCCGGGATCGTCGCCGAAGGTCATCGCGCCGAGGGCGTACGGGCTGACCCGCAGGCCGGATCGGCCCAGGGTGAGGTAGTGGTCGAGCGGCATGGGAGGCGCTCCTCGTGTCGGTCCGGATGGTCCTCCCATCGAAGCCCGCGCGAGGTGTTTCGAGGTAGACCGATCCGCGCGGCCTCTTGCACGATCCTCTCGGCTCCGCCCGGATCGGGCTTGTGCCTCCTCGGCCCCGGGTGGTTCCGTCGAGAGGTGCTCGACGAGATCCGCGACCTCATCGCGGCCCACGCCCGCCCGGACCTGCGGACGCCGGTCGACGGCCTGCTGCTGTCCCGGGTGGACGACACCGAGCCGGAGCACTCGCTCACCGAACCGCTGCTGGTGCTGATGGCCCAGGGCGGCAAACGGCTGCTGCTCGGCGACCGGGTGTTCGAGTACCGGGCGGGCCAGTTCCTCCTGGTCACCGCCGCGCTGCCGGTCACCGGCCGGTTCCTGGCGGCGCCGTCGCTGGGTGCCGGACTGGTGCTGCGGCCGTCCGCGATCGCGCCGCTGCTGCTGGAGGCGCCCGCCCCGCGCACCCCGGCCGGCCCCGCCATCGCCACCGGGGACGCCGACGCCGACCTGCTCGACGCCGTGACCCGGCTGCTGCGGCTGCTCGACCGGCCCGCCGACGTGCCCGTGCTCGCCCCGCTCATCGAGCGGGAGATCCTCTGGCGCCTGCTCACCGGCCCGTGCGGGGCGACGCTGCGCCAGATCGGCCTTGCCGACAGCAGCCTGAGCCTGGTCGGCCGCGCCATCGCCCGGATCAGGGAGAACTACGCCGAGCCGATCAGGATCGCGGAGCTCGCGCGGCTGTGCGGGCTGAGCGCATCGGCGTTCCACCGGCACTTCCGCGCGGTCACCGCGATGAGCCCGCTGCAGTTCCAGAAGCGGATCCGGCTGCAGGAGGCGCGGTCACTGCTGCTGGCCCGGCCCGACGACGTCGCCGGTGTCGGGCACCTCGTCGGCTACGACAGCCCGTCGCAGTTCAGCCGGGAATACCGCCGCCTGTTCGGCGCGCCACCCGGCCGGGACGCCGCGCGTCTGCGGGCCTCGGCGCCCGCCTTGCCGTGAGAATCAGGCCAAGTGCGAGATGTCGTTGACCAGGCGCACCGACGCGTTGCCGTCCGGGTAGAACTCCACGATCGACAGCGACGCCAGGTCCAGGTGCAGCCGGAACAGCAGCGACGGGCCGGCGTCCAGGCCGAGCCGCAGCAGGGACTTGATCGGGGTGACGTGGCTGACCACGATGATCGTCCGGCCGGCGTGGCTCTCGACCAGCTCGTCCCGCGTGCGGCGGACCCGCTGGTGCACCGCGTCGAAGCTCTCCCCGCCCGGCGCGGGCACCGACGGGTCGCGCAGCCAGCGGCCGTGCAGCTCGGGATCGCGCTGGGCGGCCTCCGTGAAGGTCAGCCCCTCCCACTCGCCGAAGTCGGTCTCCAGCAGGCCGGGGTGGGTCTCCACCCGGGCGCCGAGCGCGTCGGCGACCGACTGGGCCGTCTGCTTCGCCCTGGTCAGCGGGGACGCCACGATCGCGGTGTCCGTGCCGAGGTCGGACAACGCGGCGAGGCGCTTGGCGGCCGCGGCGGCCTGCTGCAGGCCGTGCTCGGTCAGCGGCACGTCGCCGCGTCCCGAGTACCGGCGGTCGACCGACATCGCGGTCTGCCCGTGCCGCAGCAGCATCATCCGCGTCGGTGTGCCCTGCGCGCCGGTCCACTTCTGCGGCGTCGTGCGCTCCGGGCCCGCGCCCTTGCCCGCCTGGGTGTCCATCGCCTCGTTGGCGAGCCGGTCGGCGTGCGCGTTCTCGGCGCGCGGGATCCACTCGTAGCGCACCGCCGCGAAGCCGGCGGCCAGCTCGCGCGCCTGCTCGGCGAGCGGCTTCAGCGCCTCGTGCTTGATCTTCCAGCGGCCGGACATCTGCTCGACCACCAGCTTCGAGTCCATCCGGACGTCGACCTCGGTGGCGCCCGCCTCCGCGGCCGCCCGGAGCCCGGCGATCAGGCCCGAGTACTCGGCGAAGTTGTTCGTCGCCACCCCGAGCCCCTCCTGGCGCTCGGCCAGGACCGCGCCCGTCGCGGCGTCGCGGACAACGGCCCCGTACCCGGCCGGCCCGGGGTTGCCCCGCGAACCGCCGTCGGCCTCGACGACCACTCTCACAGGCCCGACTCCACCGTCCGCACCAGGATCGCGCCGCAGTTCTCGCACTGCACGACCTCGTCCTCGGCCGCCGCCTTGAGCTCGGACACCGTGTTGCGGTCGAACTCCATGTTGCAGGCCAGGCACTTGCGCGCCCGCACCAGCGCGGCGCCGATGCCCTTGTGCGCGCGGACCCGCTCGTACAGCTTCAGCAGCCCCTCCGGGAACCGCGGCACCAGCTTCGCGCGGTCCTCCTCGCGGCGGGCCTTCGTGGTGTCCAGGTCCTTGAGCGTCTCGTCGCGGCGGCCCTCGACGTCGGCCAGCGCCTGCTCGGTCTTGTCGACCTCGGCCCCGGTGCGCTGCACGTCCAGGCCGAGCGCTTCGCGGCGCTCCATCAGCTCCAGCAGGTCGTCCTCGAGCGCGCTCTGGCGCCGGGCCAGGGTCTCCAGCTCGTGCTGCAGGTCCGCGACCTGCTTGGCGGGCAGGGTGCCGCCGTCGATCAGCTTGCGGTCGCGGTCCTCGCGGGCGCGGACGGACTCGATCTCCTTCTCCTGGCGGGCGATCTCGCGGTCCAGGTCGGAGGCGGCGGTCTCGTGCCGGATCGCCGTGTCGCGCAGCTCGCGCAGGGTCTTCTGGATGCCCTCGATCTCGGCGAGCTCGGGCATGGTCCGGCGGCGGTGCTCGACCCGGGACAGCTCGGCATCCACTTTCGCGAGCTCGAGCAGCTGACGCTGGACGGCTGGCTCTGCCTTCACTGGTACTCCCTCGGATTACGCACGGATGGTCCACGGATCGGTTCGGCGCGCGGACACGTGAACGTTGACGTTACCCGCAAAGGCGTCCCGCAGGACGGCCGAGGCTTGACCGCACCACGGCCACTCGCTGGCCCAGTGGGTCAGGCCGACCAGTGCGGGCGCGTCCGCGCCGGTTTCCAGGTGCTCGCCGGCGGGGTGGTGCCGCAGGTCGGCGGTGACGTAGGCGTCCACGCCGGCCGCGGTCGCGGCGCCGAGGAAGCTGTCCCCGGCCCCGCCGGACACCGCCACCGTCCTAATCAGACGGTCCGGGTCGCCCGCCCCGAGCACGCCCGGCTCGGTGGCGGGCAGGGCGCCGGCCACCCGGCGCACGAACGCGGCGAACGGCTCCGGCTCGGGCAGCTCGCCGATGCGGCCGAGGCCGGTGGAGCCGTCCGGGTGCGGGTCGAGCGGTCGGAGCACCCGCAGCCCGATGGCCTCGGCCAGTGCGTCGGACACGCCGGGGTTCGCGGAGTCGGCGTTCGTGTGCGCGCAGTACAGGGCGATGCCGGCGCGGATGAGGCGGTGCACCAGCGCGCCCTTCGGGGTGTCGGCAGGCACGCCGTGCACGCCGCGCAGCAGCAGCGGGTGGTGCGCGACGACCAGCTGGACCCCGGTCTCGATGGCCTCGTCGATGGTGGCCGCGACCGGGTCGACGCAGATCAGGACGTCGGTGACCGGCTCGGCGGGGTCGCCACAGACCAGGCCGACCGCGTCCCAGCTCTCCGCGAGCGCGGGCGGGTAGGCGTCCTCCAGTGCGGCGATCACTTCGGCGAGGGCGGGCATGGGGGGATCTTCGCATGCGGCGTGGGGCAGACTGCGGGGTGTGACCGAGCCGAGCCTGCACATCTGCTTCGTCTGTTCCGGCAACATCTGCCGCTCCCCCATGGCGGCCATCGTCTTCCGGGCGCACCTGGAGCGCGCCGGGCTGGCCGACCGGGTGCGCGTCACCAGCGCCGGCACCGGGCCGTGGCACGTCGGCGAACCGGCCGATCCGCGTGCCCGCGAGACGCTGCGCGAGCACGGCTACACCGGCAAGCACGTGGCCGCGCAGGTCGACAGCGACCACCTGTCCGCCGACCTGCTGCTCGCCGCGGACCAGGGCCACCTGCGGGAATTGCGGCGGCTGGTGGACGACCCCTCGCGCGTGCGGTTGCTGCGGTCCTTCGACCCGGAGGCGCCGGAGGGTGCGGAGGTGCCGGACCCGTACTACGGCGGCGACGACGGGTTCGACGAGGTCCTCGCGATGGTCGAACGGACCGTTCCCGCGCTGCTGGACTGGGCGAAGGCGCAGCTCTGAGCTGCGCTCATGCGGTTGCGGCCGCACGCGGTTACCGTGGCGGCGGGCAGACGAAAAGGTGCTGGACATGAGCGTTCGCGAAGCCGTCGAACGGCTGCTGGGACTCCCGGTCACCGGGGTGCGCCGCAGCGGTGGCGCGGTGTGCCTGGTGACCGCCGAGGGGCGGGGTGTGCTGGTCGCGAAGCAGGGCAGCGGCCCCGGCGCGACCGACGCCGAAGCCGCCGGGCTGCGGTGGCTCGGCGAGCACGGGGACGTGCCGGTGCCGCAGGTCCACGCGCACGACGACGAGTGGATCGTCATGGAGTACGTGCCGCCGACGTACCCCGAGACCGCCGCGGCGGAAGCGTTCGGGCGCGGCCTGGCGCGGCTGCACCTGCGGGGCGCGCCCGCGTACGGTTCGCCGCCGCCCGGCGGACCGGCCGACGCGTGGATGGGCCTCGCCCCGATGCGCAACGAGGAGTGCCCGGACTGGGCGACGTTCTACGGTTCGCACCGCGTGCTGCCGTACGTGCGGATGTGCGTGGACCAGGGCCTGTACGACGCGGGGCAGGCGGAGGTGTTCGAGCGGTTGTGCGCGCGGCTGCCCGAGTTGGGCGGCACGGCCGAACCCCCGTCCCGTGTACACGGCGACGCGTGGAGCGGCAACGTGCACTGGGGGCAGGGCGCGGTGTGGCTGATCGACCCCGCGGCGCACGGCGGGCACCGCGAGACGGACCTGGCGATGCTGCGGCTGTTCGGCACGCCGCTGCTGGAGCACATCCTGGGCGCGTACGAGGAAGCGGCGAAGGACCTGGACGCCCCACTCGCCGACGGCTGGCGGGACCGCGTGGAGCTGCACCAGCTGTTCCCGCTGCTCATGCACGCGGCGGTGTTCGGGGCCGGCTACGCGCGGCAGGCGCTGCGCGCGGCGGAGGCGGCGCTGGCGCGCTGAGGCGGGAGCGCGCCGCGGAGCGCGGGAGCGTGAGGTGCGCGCGGGAGCGCGGCAGCGCAGTGTGAGGAGTGGCGTGCACGTGCGCGCGCGGGCGGTGAGGGACCAAGGCCGGAGGCGCGACTGAGAAGGGGCACGCCCGGCGTGCCGATCTAGGGACCGTAGGCCGCGTGCTGGCGCGGGCAAGGCGAGCCACGCGGGACGCGACCGATGTCACCTGCCACACGCTGCGCTGACCTCCCCACACAGCCCCCACCGGGGACGGCCTACCGTAGGGGTGTGCGGCTGAAGTTCCTCCTCCGGCCGAGCTGGCTCGCCCTCGTGGTGGGTGTGCTCGCGTTCGCGTTCGCCTGCTTCACGCTGCTGTCCCCGTGGCAGTTCTCCCGCAACGACGAGCGCGAGGCCCAGAACAGGGCCATCGAGGCCTCCCTCACCGCCGACCCCCGCCCGTTGGACGACGTTCTCCCGCCCGGCGCCGTCCCCGACGCGAACACCGAGTGGACCCGCGTCGAGATCACCGGCTCCTACCTGCCGGAACACGAGGTCGTGGCCCGCCTGCGGACCGTTCAGGGGCAGCCCGCGTTCGAGGTGCTCACCCCGTTCCGCGCCACCGACGGCCAGGTCGTCCTCGTCGACCGGGGCTACCTCCAGCCGGACTCCCGCACCGAGGTCCCGCCCTACGCCGCACCCCCGGCGGGCACCGTGACGATCGTCGCGCGGATCCGGGAGGACGAGAACGACCCGAAGAACCGGGACGCCTTCGCCGACGCCTCCACCCACGGCAAGCTGCAGAGCTACAGCGTCGACTCCCGCGTGGTGGCGCGGTCGAGCGGCCTGGACATCCGCAGCGGCTACTTCCAGCTCGACTCCGACCAGCCGGGTGTGCTCAACGCCCTGCCGCTGCCGCAGACCGACGCGGGCCCGTTCTTCTCCTACGCGCTGCAGTGGATCGCGTTCGGGGTCATGGCCATCGCGGGCCTGGTGTACTTCACGGTCCGCGAGCTGAAGCCCGGCGGTGTGCTCAACGAGATGGCCGAAAAGAACAAGCGCAAGCGCAAGTCGGTCGCCGAAATCCTGGCCGAAGACGAGGTCAACGAGACCGGCGGCGAAGACCGAACAGAGCAGCCAGCACAGCGGAACTGACCCCGGCCAGCCACCCCACCACCCGCGACAACTCGACCGCGCGCGTCACGTGCCCGGCGTCCGGGTTCCGGCCGTCGCCCAGCACCGGCAGTTCCTCGACGCCGTGCGGGTAGACCGTGCGGCCACCGAGGCGGATCTCCAGCGCCCCCGCGAACGCCGCCTCCATCCGGCCGGCGTTCGGGCTCGGGTGGGCCGCCGTGTCCCGCCGCCACGCGCGCCACGCCCCGGCCGCCGAGCCGCCGACCACCGGCGCGCTCGACACCGTCAGCGCGGCCGCGAACCGGGTCGGCAGCAGGTTGACCAGGTCGTCGAGGCGCCGCGCGAACCACCCGGCCGGACGGGTCGGGTCGCCAACGGTCCGCAGCACCGACACGGTCCGCGCGGCGAGCAGGCCGGGCATTCCGGCGACCGCGCCCCAGAACAGCGGGCCGACGACGGCGTCCGCGGTGTGTTGCGCGACCGACTCCACCGCCGCACGGGACAGGCCGACGACGTTCAGCCCGCCGGTCTGCCTGCTGTCCAGTTCGGACAACGTCTCGCGGGCCGCGTCCAGTTCGCCCTCTTCGAGGTCGCGGGCCAGTTCGGTGCCGTCCGCCGCGAGACCGGCGCCGCCGAGCACGGCCCACGTCGCGACGGCCGTGCCGAGCGCCTGCAGAACGGGACTGCGCCGCAGCGACCGCTCCGCCAGCACCCCGGCCACCACGGCCGAGCCGGCCAGCCCGCCGGCGAAGGCGACGCCGGCCAGGCGGTGCTGGGGCAGGCTCGCGTCGACGGTCCGGACGGCGCGGGTGAACACGGTGACCGGCCGTCCGCGCTTCGGCTCGCCGATCACCCCGTCCGCCGCCGCCCCCAGCAGCAGTCCGATCGCCCGTGCGGCACTCACTCGTGGCTCCCCCCGAGGTCGGTATCCGCCGTGAGGCTACTCGAACTGCTGGGCGACCTCGTCGCGCGCCTGGACCATGATGTCCCGCATCGCACGCTCGGCCCGGTCGGCGTCCGCCTCGTCGATGGCGCGGGCGACCTCCAGGTGCAGCGCGACCGCCTCCGGCTGCGGCTCCGGCGGCATCAGGCCGTGCTCGGTCCGCCCGGTCAGCACCTCTGCGACGACCGCCGAGAGCTGCGTGAACATCGGGTTGCCCGACGCCGCGAGCACCAGGTGGTGAAAAGCGATGTCGTGCCCGAGGAAGGTGTGCAGGTCCCGCGCGTGTGCGGTGACCTCCAGCCGGGCACCCAGTGCCCGTAGCCGCCCGCGCTCCTCGGGGGTCGCGCGGATCGCGGCGAAACGCGCGGCGCTCGGCTCGACCGCCCACCGCAGCTCCATCAGGTTGCGCAGGGCGACGGGACGCTGCTCGCCGTCCAGTTGCCAGCGGATCAACCGGGGGTCGTAGTGGTTCCAGTCGGCGCAGTCCCGGACCGTGATGCCGACGCGGCGCTTGCTGGTGGTCAGCCGCATCGCCTCGAGCGCGCGGACGACCTCACGCGCCACGGTGCGCGAGGCGCCGTGGTTCTGCTGCAGCTCTTCCAGCCGCAGCACCGTGCCCGGCGGCAGCTTCCCGCAGGCGATCGCGGTCCCCACCGCGTCGAGCATGCGCTCGTGAATTCCCTCGGCCACGCAGGTGACGCTAGACCACTGATTCGATTAAGTAGTACTTGTGGGTTGAATAAGTAGTACTTTTGCGTTGCACTGATCGAGTGACAGCGAGGTCGGAGGAGCGAAGCCAATGACGGTCATCGTCGTGATGGGTGTCGCCGGTTCGGGCAAGACGACGGTGGGTTCGGCGTTGGCCGAGCGCCTCGGCGTCGAATACGCGGAAGCCGACGCCTTCCACCCGCCGGCGAACATCGAGAAGATGTCGTCCGGCCACCCGCTCGACGACGAAGACCGGTGGCCGTGGCTGCACGCCATCGCGGCGTGGATCTCCGAACACCAGGCCACGGGCGGCGTGGTGTCGTCGTCCGCGCTGAAGCGGCGCTACCGCGACGTGCTGCGGACCGGCGGGGACGTGTGGTTCCTGCACCTCGACGGCCCCCGGGACGTCCTCGCCGAGCGGATGCAGGGGCGCACCGGGCACTTCATGCCGGTGTCGCTGCTGGACTCCCAGCTCGCCGATCTCGAACCCCTCGAAACCGATGAGCGCGGCCTGATCGCCGACATCCTCGAACCCCCGTCGGCGATCGTGGACCGCGCGCTCACCGAGCTGGCAAAGGAGCAGCCGTGAGTACTCTCGCCGCCGCCTGGACCGGGACCGACACCCGGCTGGTCGTCGCGACCCTGATCGGCATCGCCGTGATCGTGGTGCTGATCAGCAAGGCCCGCATGCACGCCTTCCTGTCGCTGATTATCGGATCGGTGGTCGTCGGCCTGCTGGGCGGGCTGCCGGTCGACAAAGTGATCAAGAGCTTTTCCAGTGGGGTGGGCTCGACCGTCGCGTCGGTCGGCCTGCTGATCGCGCTGGGCGCGATGCTCGGCAAGCTGCTGGCCGATTCCGGTGGGGCGGAACAGATCGTCGACACGATCCTGTCCCGCACCTCGTCGAAGGCGCTGCCGTGGGCGATGGCGCTGGTCGCCGCCCTGATCGGGCTGCCGATGTTCTTCGAGATCGGCCTGGTCATGCTCATCCCGGTCGTGCTGCTGGTCGCCAAGCGCAGCGGCAAACCGCTGATGCTGGTCGGGATCCCCGCGCTGGCCGGGCTTTCCGTGCTGCACGGCCTGGTGCCGCCGCACCCCGGCCCGCTTGCCGCGGCCGGCGCGCTGAACGCGAGCGTCGGCATCGTGCTCGGCCTCGGCCTGCTGGTCGCGATCCCGACGGTGATCATCGCGGGCCCGCTGTTCGGCAAGCTCGCCGCGCGCTGGGTGCCCGAGGCGCGGGCGCCGGAACACCTGATCCCGTCCGCTGGCGGGAGCGAGGACGAGCGGCGGCGGCCGAGCTTCACCGCGACGCTGGTGACCGTGCTGCTGCCGGTGGTCCTGATGCTGGGCAAGGCGATCGCGGACATCGTCGCCGACAGCGGCAACCCGGTCCGCCGGGTGCTGGACTTCGTCGGTGACCCGCTGATCGCGCTGCTCGCCGCGGTGCTGCTGGGCATGTTCACGCTCGGCCGCGCCGCCGGGTTCACCCGCGACCGGCTGGCTTCGACGGTCCGCGAGTCGCTCGGCCCGATCGCCGGGATCATCCTGATCGTCGCCGCGGGCGGCGGGTTTAAGCAGATCCTCGTCGACGCGGGCGTCGGCAACGTCGTCACGCAGCTCGCCGAGGGCGCCAACATCCCGGCGCTGCTGCTCGGCTGGCTGGTCGCGGTGCTGATCCGGCTCGCGACGGGCTCGGCGACCGTGGCGACGGTGTCCGCGGCCGGGCTGGTGTCCGGCCTGGCGGCGACGATGTCGCCCACCGAGGCGGCGCTGCTGGTGCTCGCGATCGGCGCGGGCTCGCTGTTCTTCTCGCACGTCAACGACGCCGGGTTCTGGCTGGTCAAGGAGTACTTCGGGTTGTCCGTCGGCCAGACCATCCGGAGCTGGTCGATCATGGAGACGGTGATCTCGGTGGTCGCGATCGCGATCATCCTGCCGCTGGGCGCGCTGCTCGCCTGAGGCCGAGGGGCCTTCGGTTGGTGCCGAAGGCCCCTTATGCCGTCCGCGCCGCCGCAGAACGCTTGGCGGCATGACCGAAAAACTCCTGATCGACGAGTACCTGCCCGGATACGAGGCCCACCAGCTCGACGCCGTCGTGGTCGACGCGCCCCCGGACGCGGCCTATCGCGCGGTCCGCGACCTGGACCCGGACAAGGTCGCACAGGCAGTTCCCCTGCTGCGGGTGCTCGGCCGGGTCCGCGCTCTTCCGGCCGCGATCGCCGACCGGATCCGCGGCGACACCGAACCGCCACCGGAATCCCTGCCCGCCGAGGAGTACCAGGCGGCGTTCGTACTGCTCGACGAGCGGCCGGGCGCGGAGTTCGTGGTCGGCATGATCGGCAAGTTCATGACGGCGACGCAGCTGGAGTTCCGGCGGTTCGAGCCGGGCGAGTTCACCGGGTTCGAGGAGCCCGGCTACGGCAAGGTGGCGCTGAACTTCGTCGTCCAGCCGTACGGGCCGGGCCGGTCGCTGCTGACGACCGAAACCCGCACGGCGACGACGGATGCGTTGTCGCGCAACCGGTTCGCCCGGTACTGGACCGTGGTCGGACCGTTCGCCGGGTTCATCATGCGGCGATGGCTGCGCCTGGCGAAGCGCAACGCCGAGTCAGCCGAACGCGACGTGGTCCAGCCAGAAGGCCAGCAGTGACGCGTCCCCGGTGACGGCGAGCCCCTCCACCGGCCTGCGGCGGTAGACGAGCAGCAGCAGGTCGGTGAGCGAGCCGCGCACGGTGACCGCCGCGTCGGCGGGGCCGCGGCGCCAGCGGATGACGTCGCCGGTGAGGTCGACGAACCAGGACACCTCCGGCGCCTGCAACACGATCGTCCGGCCCGGCCCGAGCAGTTCCCGCTTGCGCGGGTCGATCTCGAAGTGCTGGGGCAGGACGTCCAGCTCCATCCATTCGTCGAGGGAGGCTGCCGCGACGTCCTCGGCGACGGTGAACTCCACGCCGGCGGCGAGGCAGGCGTCGGCACGGTGGACGACCGTCTCGTGCGCGAAGCGGCGCGCGAGGAACTCCGACCGGTTGAAGTCGAACGGCCCCCAGGTGGGTGCGTCGGGGCCGGCGTCGCGCAGCGTTTCCGAGAGCCGGCGCGCTCCCTCCAGCAACCACTGCGTGGGCACTTCGCCGGCGTCGTCACCGTGGAGTTCGCGCAGCTGGTCGTCGGGCAGGTACTCGAGGCTGCGCGTCCGGACGATCTCCTCGGCCCAGCGGTGCCCGCCGCCGATGTGGCGCAGCAGCATGCCCAGCGTCCAGCCGGGGCACGACGGCACCGGCGCGCGCAGGTCCGCGCCTGCGATGCCGGCCGTGAGCAGCTCGGTCTGGGTGACGATCTCGGCGCGGAGCCGGTCGAAGTCCACGGTTTCCCCTTTCGTCGTCTGACACGGGGAGGTCGGAACCGCGACCGGCTTTTCGACATCGGGCCGCACTGGCTTCCGGCCGGTGGCGCGCCGACGTGCCCCCGACCGGGCACCGTGCACGGCGCACACCCACGAGGAAGCCGACCCTCAGCCCCGTTCCGCGTAGGCCCACGCCTCCAGCATCACGCGTGCGATCGACGAATTACCGGGCAGGATCAGTTCGCTCGTGCCGTCCAGGATGGGGACCGGGCGGCCCTTCGCCTCGAACGCCGCGCGCACCTCGGCCCGGGGCACCCACAGCGCGGCCTCGATCTCGCCGTCGGCCGGGACCAGTGGGCGGGACGCGTCCGCCTTCGCGGCGAAGCCGAGCATGATCGAGCGCGGGAACGGCCACGGCTGGCTGCCCAGGTACCGCACGTCGTGGACGTCCGCGCCGACCTCCTCGCGGATCTCCCGCACACAACAGCCCTCGAGCGACTCGCCGGCCTCGACGAAACCGGCCAGCACCGAGTACCGCCCCGGCGGCCACACCGGCTGCCGCGCCAGCAGGACGTGCGAGCCGTTGACGCCCTCCTCGTCGTGCACCAGGCAGATGATCGCCGGGTCCGTGCGCGGGTACTCCTCGCGGCCGCACGCCTCGCACTTCGACGCCCACCCGAACTGCACCAGGTGCGTCGGGCTGCCGTCGCGCACGCAGAACCGCGCCTGCCGGTGCCACACCCGCAACGCCTGCGCCGTGGTGAACAGCCCGGCGGCCGTGTCGTCCAGCTGGTCGCCGTGCGCCCGCAGCGTGACCCACAGCTCGCCGTCGACCCGCGGCGCCTCCTCGGGCATGCCCCAGCTGCCCGGGATCTCGACGATCTCCGGTTCGCCCTCCGGCTCGCCCGGCAGCGACCAGTAGTCGACGCCCTGCCACTCGCCGAGGAACACCGCGTCCGCGGGCGGTTCCTCGCCGAACGTCAGCGCCTTGCGGGTCGCCAGGACCGCCTCTCCCTCGCGCACCGGCGTGCGCAACTGCTTGTCCAGCAGCATGACCTGCGCGTCCGGCCACCGGGCGCGCAGGCGCTCCGGGTTGGTGCGCAACGTCTCCTGCCGGTCCACAGTGGACCGGGAGAGCGTCGGGAGGCGGCCCAGCGTGAACGGTGCGACGGTCACTTGCCGGGCTCCCCCACGGTGACCCCGCCGAGCGCGGTCAGCTGCGGCGCGAGCTTCTCGGCGTCGCCGACCACGACACCGGTGAACCGGGCCGGGGCGAAGAAGTCGAGCGCGGCCTGGGCGACCTCCTCCACGGTGACCGCGGCGACCCGCCGCGGGTGCTCGGCCAGCCACTCCACACCGAGGCCGGCCGCCGTCAGCGCGGCGAGCTGGCTGGCCAGCCCGGCCTGCGACGACGTCGCGGTGAGCAGCGAGCCGACGGCGTACTGGCGCACCGACTCGACCTCCTCGGCCGTCGGCGGCACGACCGCGAGCCTGCCCAGCTCGTAGCGGGTCTCCAGCAGCGCGGCCGCGGTGACCTCGTTCGCCGTGTCCGCGTCGACCCCGACGGTCGCCGTGGTGCCGGTGAACTCGAACCCGGAGTGCGCGCTGTAGGTGTAGCCCTTGTCCTCGCGGATGTTCTCCACCAGCCGCGAGGAGAAGTAGCCGCCGTAGGTCATGTTCGCCAGCTGCAGCGCGGCGTACCGCGGGTCCGTGCGCGGCAGCGACTGCGCGATGAGCCGGATCTGCGACTGCACCGCCCCGGCCCGCGGCACCAGCAGCAGGTCACCGCCGGTGACCTCGGGCAGGCCGGGCATCACGACCGCCGACGCGTCGGACGACCAGCCGCCCAGGACGCGCTCGACGTCGGCCGCGATCCGCTCCGGGTCGATGTCGCCGACGATCACCAGCACCGAACCACGCGGCAGCACCGCGGCGGTGTGCAGCGCGCGGACGGCCTCCGGCGTCACCTGTTCCACGTCGGCGGCCTGCGGCACCTCGCGGGTGGCCGGGTGGTCGCCGTAGACGTGCCTGAGCAGCGCCTCGCGGGCGATCACCCGCGGCTGCGTGCGCGACACCGCCAGCCGCTCGACCAGCCGGGCCGACTCGCGCGCCACCTCGTCATCCACATAGGACGCGCCGGTGAGCGCATCGGCGAGCACGTCCAGCAGCGTCGGCAGGCCGGTGGCCAGTCCGTTGCCGGAGATGGTCAGCCGCTCCGGGTCGACCACGGTGTCCAGCTCGCCGCCGATCAGCGCCAGCTCGGTGTCGATCTCGATCCGGTCCCGCCGCGCGGTGCCGGTGAGCATGGTCTCGGCGAGCACCTCGGCGGTGGCCGCGTGCAGCGGCGCGGTGCCGCCGAACGGGATCCGCAGCCGCAGCTCCACCAGCGGCACGGTCGGCTTGCGGACCGCGAGCAGGCGCAGGCCGTTGGACAGCGCGGTGTCCACGTGGGACAGATCCGCCGCGGCCTTCTGCGCGCCGAGCTCCGGGACCGGGCGCGGTCCGGTGGCGGTGCGGCCGATCTCCTCGGCGCTGCGGTGGTCGACGGAAGTCACTTCGCTCCCCCTTCGGGCTCGACGAGCAGGACCGCGCGCGAGTCGGGCCGCAGCGCCTTGGCGGCGGCGGCCACGTCCTCGCCGGTGACGGCCGCCATCCGGTCCGGCAGCCGGGACACCAGGGACGGGTCCCCGTAGAGCAGTTCGAACGCGCCGAGCGACAGCGTCCGGGACATCAGCCGGTCGTGCTCGGCGTGCAGGCTCGCGCTCCAGCGCGCGGTGACCTTGGCCAGTTCCTGGGCGTCGGGCGGCGTGGCGGCGAGCTTCTCCAGCTCCTCGTCGACCGCGGCCAGCACCCGGTCGGCCGGGACGTCCGGCGAGTGGATGGCGGTGATCGAGAAGGTGTCGGGGTCGCGCGCCTCGAACGGGCCGAACAGGCCCGCGCCCGCGCCGATGTCGGTGACCAGCGGCTCGCGGTGCACCAGCCGCTGCTGCAGCCGGGAGCCGTCGCCGTCGGTCAGCACACCGGCCAGCACCAGGTTCGCGAGGTAGGCGTCCAGCTCGCCGACCGGGTCCGGCATCCGGTAGCCCACCGCCAGCGCGGGCAGCGGCGCGTGCGGATCGGTGTGCTGGCCGCGGACCTCGCCGGCGGGCGGCGGCTCGGCGAACGAGCGCTTCGGCGGCGCCGGGCGGTGCGGCACGTCGCCGAAGTGCTTCTCGATCAGCTCGCGCGCCCGGTCCGGCTCGAAGTCGCCCGCGACGGTGAGCACCGCGTTGGCCGGCGAGTAGTAGGTGTCGAAGAAGGCCGCGCAGTCGTCCAGGCTGGCCTGCTCCAGGTCGGTGAAGTCGCCGTAGCCGTTGTGCGCGTTGGGGAACGTCGAGTAGAGCACCGGCGGCAGGAGGATCCACGGGAACCCGCCGTAGGGCCGGTTCAGCACGTTGAGGCGGATCTCCTCCTTCACCACGTCGATCTGGTTGGCGAGGTTCTCCTTCGTCAGCTTCGGCGCGCGCATGCGGTCGGCCTCGAGGAACAACGCGCGCTCCAGCGCCGCGGAGGGCAGCACCTCGTAGTAGTCGGTGTAGTCCGGGTGGGTCGACCCGTTGAAGGTGCCGCCGCTGGACTGCACGATCTTGAAGTGCGCGAGCTTCTCCAGGCTCTCGCTGCCCTGGAACATCAGGTGCTCGAACAGGTGCGCGAACCCGGTGCGCCCCTCCGGCTCGGAGCGGAAGCCCACGTCGTAGTGCACGGCGACGCCGACAACCGGAGCGGTCGGGTCCGGCGCGAGCATTACGCGCAGGCCGTTGTGCAGGGTGAAGCGGGAGGTCTCGGCCATGCGCCCCACCATACGGCCATCACGGGGACGGGGTCCGGCGACGGTCCTGCAGGGCAACGAGGAATTCACCGAGAGCGAACGCGGTGTCCGGCGCCGGCCGTCCGAGGGCCAGTGCGTAGGGCACGAAGCGGTCACCGGCGGGCAGTCCGGCCGGGTCGCGCAGGCGCCGGGCGAGGATGCGGCCGCGGCGGGTGCGATCCGGGAGGAACCGGGCGGCGAGCGCCAGTGCGAGCCCGGTGAGCGTGAGGATCACGCCGAGCTGCGCGTAGCCGGTGGTGAGCGCGAGGACGATCGTCAGGAACAGGCCGTAGCAGGTGATCCGGATGCCGGCCCGGCGCGCGCGGCCGGGTGGGCGGAGCCAGCCGCGGCGGATCGCGTCGGCTTCCAGGTCCTGGAGGGGGTCGTCGCCGGCGAGGACGCGGCGCTCGAAGCCGGTGAGCCGGTCGTCGGGCGGGTGGGCCGGTCCGGCGTCCGGCCCGAGGTAGCCGCGGATGGCCAGGTCGACGGCGGTGACGACCACCGGGTCCGTGCCGCGGAGCAGCGCGATGTGGCCGGGCAGGACGCCGTCCGGGGTGGCGAACGGTTCGGCGGTGAACCCGGCGGGCAGGGGCGGGCGTGGGCGGCGGGCGAGCAGGAGTGACACGGCCCCGGCGAGGAGCAGTAGCCCGAAGACGGCCCACGCCCACGCGACGGGTGCGGTGAGGACGAACGCGCCGGCCAGGGTCTTCGCCGGCTGGACGCGGGCGTTGGCGGGCACGGTGCCGGGTGGCAGGTCGACCGCGATGTCCAGCGTCTGCCCCGGTTCCAGGCGCTGGCCGGAGAAGCGGGTGAGGCCGGTCTGGTCGTTCTGCGCGGCCGTGCAGCCGGTGCAGCGGACGCCGATCGCGATGCGCGGCGCGGCGAAACTGGCGCGGACGAGGGTGCGGGCCGTGTCCCAGCCCTCCAGGGTCCAGGTCACCTCGAGGTGGTCACCCGCGTCCCGGACGGCACCGTCCACTGTGTACCGCAGGACGGAGGTGCCGGGGTTGAGGGTGACGGTGACGGCGTCCGCGCGCCGCTCGGCCGTGCCGGAGCCCTCGATGCCGAGGTCGCGGAGGGAGTGCACGCGGTCGCGGTGGTCGCCGGCCGGCGTGCGGAGCTCGATGGTCCGGGTGGTGCGCTGCTGCACGTCGACCGCCTCGACGACCGAGAGCGAGCCGTCGGGCTGGAGCCGCATCTCGATCTCGGCGCTGTCCGGCAGCGCCGGCAGCGGCGGGGTGACCAGCAGCAGGGCGGCGCACAGCCATCGCACTCGCGCAGGTTAGCGGGCGAGCAGTCGCGCGATGGCGGCGGTGATGTCGGCGGCGAGGCGGTCGTCGACCGGGGCGTGCCTGCTGAGCAGGCGGTACCACATGGTGCCGAACGCGAAGTCGACGACGAGCGGGAGCGGGACGTTCTCGGCGAGCTGTCCCGCCTCGACGCCCTGCCGCAGGAACCGGTGCAGGACGTCGCGCCGCGGGCCGATGACCGTGCCCTGCAACCGGTCCGACAGCGCCGGGTCGTTCTGGGCGTCGGCCATCAGGCCGACCAGCGCGCGCCCGGTCGACTCGTGGGTGAGCGCGAACGTGCGGGCGAGGATCCGCTCGATGTCGCGCAGGGCGTCGCCGGTGTCCTCGTCGAGCCGCGGTTCGCGTTCGCGGAGGTCGATGAGGGCGTCCAGCAGCACCTGCGCCTTGTCCGGCCACCAGCGGTAGACGGTCTGCCGCCCGACACCGGCCTCGTCGGCGATCGCCTTGATCGTGACCTGCGGGTAGCCGTCGCGGTGGCAGATGCGCAGCGCGGTGTCCAGGATCGCGCGCCGGGCCTCTTCGCTGCGGGGGCGTCCTCTCATGCGGGGCACTTTACAAGACACCGTGACTCGAATATGTTTTCAGTACACAGTGTCTCGAAATTGGAGGAGAGATCGTGACCGAACGAGTCGTGATCCTGGGTGGCACCTCGGGCATCGGGCTGGCGACCGCCCACCGCATGGCCGACAGCGGCCGGGAGGTGATCGTGACCGGGCGCGACGCCGGGAAGCTCGACGCCGCGCTGGCGAAGCTGGGCGACGCGCGGGGCGAGATTGTCGACGCGCGGGACTACGAGGCGCTGCAGTCGTTCTTCGCGTCGACCGGGCCGGTGGACCACCTGGTCGTCACAGTGACCGGGGCGCCGGGGACGACGGCCTTCCCCGACCTGACGATGGACGGCCTGCGCGAGGGCGTCGAGGGGAAGCTGGTGCCGCACACCGCCGCGGCGCGAGCGGCGCTGCCGGTGCTGCGGGGTTCGCTGACGTTCGTGACGGCGGCGTCGGCCGGAGCGGCGATGCCCGGGACGGCCGCGCTCGCCGCGGTGAACGCCGGGATCGAAGCGATGGTGCCGGTGCTGGCGGTGGAACTGGCGCCGGTACGGGTCAACGCGGTGTCGCCAGGCGTGATCGACACGGCCTGGTGGGATTTCCTGGACGCGGACGCCAAGGCGGAGACCTTCACCGCCATCGCGGCCGGGCTGCCGGCGCGCCGGGTGGGCACGCCGGACGACATCGCCTCGGCGATCGCGTTCCTGACGGACAACACCTACACGACCGGAGTGGTGCTCCGGGTGGACGGCGGCGGACGGCTGGCGTCGGCGGCCTGATCCGGGAGCGCGACGGTCGCCGCGGCGGTGGGATCGCCTGGCGCCTGCGGTGGCGGGACTGCCGTTGCCCCTGTGGGTTGGCGGCAGCTCGCGAAACCCGGCTTGATCCGGGATCACCGCGCGAATCGCCGCGGCAACGGCGAGAGCGCGCGGCAGCGGCGGGAGCGCGCGGCAGCGGCGGGAGCGCGCGGCAGCGGCGGGAGCGCGCGGCAGCGGCGGGAGCGCGTGGCAGCGGCGGGAGCGCGTGGCAGCGGCGGGAGCGCGTGGCAGCGGCGGCTGTGCCGGCAGCCCGATCCGGCCGGCGATCAGCTCGGCGGAGCGAACCCCCGCGGCGGCGTCGGCTCCCCCGGCTCCGCTGTCGGCGGCGGGGCCACCGGCGCAGCGGCGACCGGCGCACCCGGCGCACCCACCTGGGGTGCGCCCACCTGCCGCGCTGGCGCCTGTGGCGCCCCCACCTCCGGCGGGGGTGCCACCACCGGCGGCGCCGCCATTTGCTGTGCCCCCACCTGCGGCGAGGGTGGCGCCACCGGCGACGCGCCCGCCTGCTGCGCCGCCATCTGCTGCGCCCCCACCGGCGCCCAGCCGGGCGTGCCCACGTATCCCCCGGCCCGGCGCCGCCGCTCGGCCAGTACCGCTTGCAGGTACGCCCACGGCGGCACGCCCCACGGGGGCGGCGCGCCGATGCGAGCCGCGACGTCCTGCACCAGCTGGTGGCCCAACGGGTCCCGCGCGCGGTCGCTCAGTTCGGCGTACCGCGCCAGGTACTGGCGCGCCATCAGGGCCAGCTCGTCGCTCAGCCCGGTCAGGTCGAGCTGCGCCGCCCAGCCCGCCAGCGCCGGCGGCATCGTGATGTGCGGCGCGACCGTCCGCGGCGCCCGCTCCCTGATCACCACCGTGCCGGCCAGGTAGTCGCCGACCCGCTTGGACCGCGGCGAGAACAGCGACACGAACAACGCGACCGCGCTCCACGCCAGCACCGGTCCGAAGTCGACGATCGCGCCGGCCAGCGCCCGCGTCAGGGCCTGCCGGAAGCGGACCGGGCCGCCGTCGTCGCGCACCACGCGCAGCCCCATCGCCATCTTGCCGAGCGTGATCCCCCGGCCGAGCGTCTCGAACAGCACCGAGTACCCGACCCGCACCAGCACGAAGAAACTGAGCGCCAGCGCGGCCAGCAACGCCTCGTCGGTCACCCCGGACACGGTGAGCGCCAGCATGAACAGCAGGAGCGCCCCGGCCTGGACCGCAACGTCGATCGCGAACGCCGCGGCCCGGCTCGCGACCTGCGCTATCGGCAGCTCCAGCACGACGGCCTCGCCGGTCACCAGATCGGGTTCGCCTGTCACCGCCCCACTGTAATCTGCCCCCATGGACGTGGACCTGTTCGTCGCGGCCCACCGCGCCGAATGGGCCCGGCTGGACCAGCTGCTGGCCACCCGCAGGCTGACCGGTCCGGAGGCCGACGAGCTGGTCACCCTGTACCAGCGGGCCGCGACGCACCTGTCCGTGGTGCGGTCGTCGGCGCCGGACCCGGCGCTGCTGTCCTGGCTGTCGTCGCTGGTCACGCGTGCCCGCTCGGCCGTCACCGGGTCGCACAACCCGGCCTGGCGCGAGGTCGGGCTGTTCTTCGCGCAACGCTTCCCGGCCGCGGTCTACACGACGGTCCGGTGGTGGCTGCCCGCCGCGCTGGTGTCGGTACTCGTGGGCGGGCTGATCGGGGCGTGGATCGCGGGCGACCCGCAGGTGCAGGCGAGCATCGCCGCGCCGGAGGACATCCGGGCGCTCACCGAACCGGGCGGGCAGTTCGAGACCTACTACTCCAGCAACCCGGCCGCCTCGTTCGCCGCGCAGGTGTGGACGAACAACGCCTGGGTCGCGGCGACCTGCCTGTTCTTCGGGGTGCTGCTGGGGATCCCGGTGCTGGTCGCGTTGTGGCAGAACGTGCTCAACGTCGGCCTGTCGGCCGGGTTCATGGCGGCGGCCGGGCGGCTGGACGTCTTCTTCGGCCTGATCACCCCGCACGGGCTGCTGGAGCTGACCGCGGTGTTCGTCGCGGCGGGCACCGGGCTCCGTCTCGGTTGGACGGTCATCAACCCCGGTCGGCGGTCCCGAGCGGCGGCGCTCGCGCAGGAAGGCCGGGCGGCGGCGGGGATGGCGCTGGGGCTGGCGTGCGTGCTGCTGGTGTCGGGCGTGATCGAGGCGTTCGTGACGCCGTCCGGGCTGCCGACGTGGGCGCGGATCGCGATCGGGGTGGCCGCCGAGGTGCTGTTCCTGGTGTACGTGTTCGTGCTGGGGCGGCGCGCCGTCCGGGCCAGGGTCACCGGGGACGTGGACTTCCGGCATCGCGGTGACCTGCTGCCCGAGGCCGGTTGACACGCCGCTGCCCGGGATTGTCGGTGGCCGGCTCTATGGTGATGGGCATGCGGCTGGAGCTTTCCGATGACACGTACGCGCAGGTGACGGCCCTCGCCGAGGCGGCGGGGCAGTCCGTGGGCGAGTGGGTCCGGGCTGCCGTGGAGCGCGAGGCGTACCGGCAGCTGTGCGAGCAGCAGGCGCGGTGGAACGCCGAGCACCCCGAGCAGGTGCGCGCCGCCGCGGACGACTGGCGTGCCCGTGGCTCTTCGGCCGCGTAGAGGACAGATCTGGGCGGTGTCCGGCGGCTCGCGGCGGGTGCTGGTCTTCTCGGGCAACATGCTGAACGACATCGACGACGAGCACGTGGTGACGATGGAGGTCATCGAGCACGCCGTGCCGCTCAGCGTGGCCACCGGAGCGGGCGGCTGGGTGCGGTACACGTGGCTGGACCACGTGCCGAAGGAGTCGCTGACGCGGCAGCTCGGCGAGGTGCCGGAGGAGCTGATGCAGCGGCTGAGCACGCGCCTGTTCATGGTGATCGCCACCGACTGACGTCGCCGGCCGGCTCGCGCGCCTGGCGGTGGAACTTGCGCGGCTGAGCGAGCGTGGGACTCACGGCGAGCGCGATGCGGCGGGCGCGAGGCCGTGGGTGCCGGCGCGGGCGCGAAGCCGGCGGGTGCGAGGTCTGCGATCCCGGGGGCGCTTTCTGCGCTCGCGGACGCGAGTCCCGCGTTTACCGGCGCGAGGCCGGCGAGTGCGGGTGCGAGGCCGGCGGCCGCGAGGCGGGATCGGCGGGGGTGCGGCCCTACAACCGGCCCGCGGCCTTCAGGGCCAGGTACCGGTCCGCGAGCGCGGGAGCCAGCTCGTCCGGCACCGCGTCCACCACCTCGACCCCGCGCTGCGCCAGCAAACCAGTCACGTGGCGACGCTCCGCCAGCGTCCGTTCGGCGGCCGCCGCCTCGTAGACCGCTTCCGCGTCGCCGCGGGCGCGGGCCATCGCCGCGACCCGGGGGTCCGCCACGCCCGCCACCAGCAACTGGTGCCGCCCCACCACGGACGGCAGCACCGGCAACAGGCCCTCCTCCAGCGGCGCCGCGTCCAGCCCGGTCAGCAGCACCACCAGCGACCGCCGCCGGACGCGGCGCAGCACCTCGGCCACCATGCCGCGCGCGTCGGTCTCCACCAGGCTCGCTTCGAGTGGCGCCATCGCGTTCACCAGTCCCGGCAGCAACTCCCCCGCCGCCAGCCCGCGCACGTCCGCCCGCACCTGCCGGTCGTAGGCGAGGAAATCCACCCGGTCCCCCGCCCGCGAAGCCAGCACCGCCAGCAACAGCGCGGCGTCCATCGCGGCGTCGAGGCGTGGCGCGTCCCCGACCCGGCCCGCCGACGTCCGCCCCGTGTCCAGCACCAGCAGCACCCGCCGGTCCCGCTCGGGACGCCACGTCCGCACCATCACATCCGCCGCCCGCGCCGACGCGCGCCAGTCGATCGACCGCACGTCGTCGCCGATCACGTACTCCCGCAGCGAGTCGAACTCCGTGCCCTCGCCGCGCACCAGCGCCGCCTGCCGCCCGTCGAGCTGCTGCAGCCGCGCCAGCCGCGACGGCAGGTGCCTGCGGCTGCGGAACGGCGGCAGCACCCGGACACTGCCCGGCACCCGGTGCGAACCCTGCCGCCCGGCCAGCCCGAGCGGTCCCAGCGCGCGCACGGTCACCCGCGCCGAGGACCGGTCGCCGCGCCGCACCGGCGTCATCCGCACCACGACCGACCGCCGCTCCCCGGGCGGCACCGCGATCCGGAACCGGTCCTGCTCCACACCCGCGCTCGGCGGCCACGCGTCCCGCAGCAACCCGCGCAGCGCACGGGAACCGGGGTTGGTCACCGACAGCGTCACCTCGACCGGCTCGCCGAGCCGCACCGACGTCGCCCCGGACCGCGCGAACACCAGCCGCCGCACGGACGCCGCGAGCAGCAGGTCCACGGCCACCAGCAACGCGATCACGCCGAGCACCGCGAGCACACCGGTCCACGACGGCACCCCGAGCGCCACCACGACGATGCCCACGAGCGCCAGCAGGCCGGCCCGGCCGGTGATCGCCATGTCAGCGCGGGACGGGGACGGTGGCCAGCACGCGCTCGATGACGCCGTCCGCGGTCGCGCCCTCCAGCTCGGCCTCCGGCCGCAGGTCCAGCCGGTGCCGCAGCGCGGGCCGCGCAAGCGCTTTCACGTCGTCCGGCGTCGCGAACCCGCGGCCGGACAGCCAGGCCCACGCCCGCGTCGCGGCGAGCAGCGCCGTGGCGCCACGCGGGGACACGCCGATCCGCACCGACGGCATCGCGCGCGTCGCCCGGCACAGGTCGACGATGTAGCCGAGCACCTCCGGCCCGACCGTCACCCCGGCGACCGCGGCTCGCGCGACGGCGAGCTGCTCCGCACCCGCGACCGGCCGCACCCCGGCGGCGGACAGGTCGCGCGGGTCGAACCCCTGCGCGTGCCGGGCCAGCACGCCGATCTCGTCCTCGCGCGTCGGCAGCGGCACGGTGAGCTTGAGCAGGAACCGGTCCAGCTGCGCCTCCGGCAGCGGGTAGGTGCCCTCGTACTCCACCGGGTTCTGGGTGGCGATGACGGTGAACGGGTCCGGCAGCGGTCGCGGCCGCCCGTCGACCGACACCTGCCGCTCCTCCATCGCCTCCAGCAGCGCGGACTGGGTCTTCGGCGGGGTGCGGTTGATCTCGTCGGCGAGCAGCAGGTTCGTGAACACCGGCCCCTCGCGGAAGGAGAACTCGGCCGAGCGCGAGTCGTAGACGATCGAGCCGGTGACGTCGCCCGGCATCAGGTCGGGAGTGAACTGGATGCGCGTGGTGTCCAGGTCCAGCGCGGTCGCCAGGGCCCGCACCAGCAGCGTCTTCGCCACCCCCGGCACGCCCTCGACGAGCACGTGCCCGCGGCACAGCAGCGCGATGATGAGCCCGGTGACCGCGGCGTCGTTGCCGACCACCGCCTTCCCGACCTCGGCGCGCAACGCGACCAACGCGTTCCGGGCGTCCGAAGTGGTGTCCGTGCTGGTCAACTGATCTCCCTCTCGATGCGGTCCAGCTCGTCGGCGAGGCGGACCAGACCGGCGTCGTCCCCCGGCGCCGGACCGTACAGAAGCTCCCCGACGGCCGCGGCGGGCCGTCCGGTGCGGGCCGCGACCGCGGCGACGACGGCCGCCGGTTCCGCGCCCGCGCCGAGGCCGAGCAGCGGGCGCACGCGGTCGATCGCCGCCTGCCGCAGCGTAGCCGCGGCATGGTCGGCCGCACCGGCGCGGCGGTAGAGCCGGGCGCGGCCCTCGGTGGTTTCGGCGGCGCGGACGACGACCGGCAGCCGTTCCGCCACGACCGGCCCGAGCCGCCGGGCCCGCCACAGCGCGAACAGCACCGCGGCCACGCCGAGCTGGACCGCGCCGAACAGCCACGGGCGCGGAATGAGGTCGGTGAACGACCGCGCCACGATCCCGGCGCCCGCGTCACCCGGCGTCGGCACATACCAGACCAGCGTCGCGTGTCGGCCGAGCAGGCGCATGGTCAGCGCCGCGTCGCCGGCCTCGTCGAGCCGGTCGTTGGTCATCGGCGCGCCGCCACCCAGGACCGTGGTGGTGCCGCGGTCGCCGGGCAGCTGCAGCAGCGTGCCGTCGTAGCAGCCGCGCGCCCGGCCGTGCGCCTCGTAGGTGAAACCGCCCAGCACCGCGTTGCCCGCGGCGACCGCGCCGGCCACCGTGCACCCCGGCTCGCGCGCGTCGGGCTCGACCTCACCGCTGACAACCACGCCGGGCGCCAGGATGTCGAGCACCGGATCGTCGGGGCCGACCAGCACCGCGTCCGTGGCGCGGGACCGCAGCGCGGCGAGCCGGCCCGGTTCGACGCGGCCGGGGGCGGTCACGAGCAGGGTGGCGTCGCCCTGCAGCGCCGCCTCGGCCTCGGCGTAGGTCCGCGCGGGGACGATCCGCACGCCTTCCCGTTCGAGCAGCCGCGCCAGCGCGCGCGAGCCGCCGGGGGCGGCCGAGTCCGGGTCGAGCGACCCGCGCTGCTCGCCTGCCGAGCTCAGCAGCACGATCACCGCGCCGATGAACACGATCACCGCGATCACCAGGGGCGCGCGAGCCGCCCGCCAGATCCGGCGGGAGTCGGGGGACACGCTGGTCACGCCGGCACCTCAGGACGGGTCCGGCGGACCAGCTCGTCGAGCTCGGCCAGATGCCGGTAGCCCTCGGCGGTGGCCGGGCGGCCGCCGTAGTGCACGGCGTCGAACAGCTCCGCGCCCTTCCGCAGGGCCTCGCGGGCGGTCGGCAGTGGACCGGCCGCCTCGCGGGCCGCCTCGTCCGCGGTGCGCCCGGCCCGTTCGTCGAGCACCCCGCGCTCCTCCAGCGTCCGGACCACGGCGCGGAACCGGTCGCGGACCGCCGCGTCCAGCTCGCCCGCCGCGAAGGCCCGCTCGGCCCCGTCGCGGTAGTCCTGCGCGGTGCGCGACCGGTCCGCGAAGACCACGGCGGGCCGTCGCGCGGACCGGGCGAGCGGCCCGACCCGCAGCCGCACCACCACGATCACCAGCACCAGCACCGCGATGAGCACCAGCACGCCGAAGCCGCCGCCGGGCACCAGACCCGACGCGCTGGTGAACAGGTCGGATATGCGTTCGGCGAGCCACCCGATCGCCCGGTCGAACCAGCTCGGCTGCGCCAGGGCGTAGGCGGGGTCGGACAGCTCGGCCTCGGCGGCGCGGCGCGCGTCGTCGGCGTCGACGACGACCGGGACGTCGGCGAGCCGGATCAAGCGGTGCCCGCCGCCCGCGCCAGCTGGAGGTCCATGCCCTCCTTGCGCATGCGCTGGTCGATGTAGAGCAGGGCGGTGGTGTTCGCGACGAACGGCTGCACGATCGTCTGGGCGATCACCTGTCCGACCGCGACGAGCAGCAGGGCGCCCCAGCCGGCCGGGACGGCCTCACCGGTCAGCACGTCGGTGCCGCCGGCGCCGAGGCTGAACGGGATGTCCACGAGGTACTGCAGCACGGTCGCGATCACGCCGGCCAGCAGCAGGATGCCGAAGCACCGCCACCACGAGCCGGACACCAGCTGCCGGGACCGGGACAGCGCCTGCCCGACCTTGGCGCGCTCCAGCACGAGCGCGGGCGTGGTGAGGCCGAACAGCGTGTAGAGCCAGATGCCCGGGATCAGGCACAGCACCGAACCGGCGGCGACCAGCAGGACGTAGACGATCGTGGCGCCGAGCAGCGGCAGGAACCGGGGCTTCGCCTCGGCCATCGCCTCCGCGAAGGTCACCGGCTTGCCCAGCACCGCCTTGCCGATGACCACGGTCAGGAAACCGGACAGGAAGGTCTGGGTGAGCACGGTGATGATCACCGCGACGCCGGTGATCAGCGCCGTGTCGCCGAGCACGTCCAGCGCGGCGTCCTGGATCTGCTGGTCGGTGGCGGCCGGGCCGAGGTTCTGCAGCGTCTGGACGTCCGGCAGCAGGTAGCGGCTGGCCAGCAGCTGCAGCACCGCGCCGATCACCGCGACGACCGCCGACGAGCCGAACACCAGCGCCGGGTGGCGGCGCATGGTCGTGATGGCGCCGTCGAGGATCTCGCCGACCGTCAGCGGGCGCAGCGGGATCACGCCGGGCTTGCCGTAGCCGGGGCGCGGTCCCCAGCCCTGCTGCTGGTAGGGCGCGCCCGGCGGGGGCGGCGCGGGCGGCATCGGGTTGCCGGCGGGAGGCGTCGGGTCTTCGGGCCGGTCCTTGGGATCGGGGCCGGTCCAGCCTCCGGTGTCGCTCATCGGGTGTTCTCCAACTCGCTGCGGGTCGCTTCGCCGCCCACTCTCGCAGAGCGGTCCGGCACCGGCCACGGGTGGCACGCGGCCGCCGCCGAGTCGTGATCTCACTCGCGCGGCACGCGCGCTGACTATGCTGGCGCCCGATGACGCCTCCGCCGCAGCGCCCACGGGAACCGTTGCCGCCGCCCTCCTCCGCGCCGCGGCACCGGGCACAGCGTCGTTCCTCGCGACCGGTCACGGCGTTCGTGCTGAGCGCGGTCGCGGTGCTGCTGGCCGGGCTGGTGGTGTTCATCGCGGTCGGCAACGGCACGGACCCGTCGTCGCCGACCGTGGCGGCGCCGACGACCACCGCGGTGAGCGGCGGCAACGCGGCGGGCGCGGCGACCGGCTCGGTGGACGGCGAGAAGATCCTGGAGCTGGCGAACCACCCGATCCTGCGCAACCCGGACGACGGCCTGCAGAACTTCGCCTGCGACCTGCCCGAGTGGCACAGCGACCAGGCGTCCGCCGAGGCCTTCTTCACCGCCGCCGACCAGTGCCTCAACGAGGCGTGGGGCCAGTTCCTGGAGCGGTACAACCTGCCGTTCACGCCGCCGAACCTGCACTTCCCGACCGGCACCCACTTCACCACCGCGTGCGGCACGATCGCGGTGAGCGTGGCGACGGCGGCCTACTACTGCGACGACAACCTGTACGTGCCGTTCCGCGGGCTGCAGACCGACCAGTACGGCGACAACCCGGGGGTTTACCTGGCGCTGTTCGCGCACGAGTACGGCCACCACGTGCAGGAGGTCGCCGGGATCATGGACGCGGTGTGGCAGCAGATCTACGCCGTCGGGCAGAACACCCCGGCCGGCTTGGAACTGTCGCGGCGCAAGGAGCTGCAGGCGCAGTGCTTCTCCGGGATGTTCCTGGGCGCCGTGGTCGACCGGGGCGGCTCGGTGACGCGCGACATGTACGCCAAGGCCTGGCGGGACCAGGACACCCGCGGCGACAACACCTCGGGCAGCTCCGACCACGGCAGCAACGCGCACTACGCGCAGTGGTGGCGGACGGGCGCGCAGTTCAACCGGATCGCGAAGTGCAACACGTTCGCCGCACCGGCGTCCGAGGTCAGCTGACTCGCCTGGCGGCCGCGCTTCGGGCCTGCTCCGCCGCACGGTGCCTCGACGAGAGCGTCGCCCAGCGCGGCGGCCGAGGAGGGTGACGCGAAACGAGATGTCGACCGGGCCTTGGGAAGCGGCGGTTCGCGTTGTTGCACGCGCCCGCGGATTCTGGCACTCCCGCCCAACTCCCTGCGGTCGGTCGACGCTCGACATCGCACCCGCGTCCGAGGTCAGCTGACGCGCTTGGCCGCGCGACGGGTCCGAAGTCAGCCCCCGCGAGCCACCTCGCGCGACGCCCCAGAATCAGCTGACCGTCGCTGCCCGCCGGGGGCCGCGGTGGACCAGGAACGCGTACGTGCCTCCGCCGAGGCAGCTGAGCGCCAGCAGCGCCAGCCCGATCGGGCGGCGCAGGTCGTCGTGGCCGGTGACGACGTCGGCCAGGTGCACCTGGATGTCCCCGTCCCCCACCGAGGCAGGCACGGTGACGTCGACGCGGTCGTTCTGGTCGTGCCCGCACGCGTCCAGGGTCCCGGTGCGCACCTGCCCGCCGACCGTGATCTCCACCGCCTCCTGCGGGTTCGGCTCGGAGCACTCGGCGCCCTTGGTGACCGTGGCCTGCGCGACCGTGCCCTGCGCGGCGGCCGCGGTGCCCAGCATCCCCGGCCCCGCCCACCACACGGCGGTCACGATGGCGATGCCGACCAGCACGGCGACGGCGAGGGTGTTCCAGCGCAGCACGATCCCCATGCTTCCAGAAGCGCCGGGTGAAGCACAGCCGCCGACGGGCTGCCGAGATCTATCACTCAACCCGGTCGGCCGGGGTCACTTTCTTCACGTAGAGCAACCGGTCCCCGGGTTCGATGGCGTCCACGGCGGCCGCATCCACCCGGTACAGCTCCCCGTCGCGCACCACGCCGAGCACGATGTCCGGCAGGTGCCGCGGCGAACCGCCCTCCTCGGACTTCTCCGCGGGGCGCTCGGCGATCGCCAGCCCCGACTCGGGCGTCAGCAGGTCCTCGAACATGTCAACGACGACCGGCGTGGACGTCGCCATGCCGAGCAGCCGTCCCGCGGTCTCGCTCGACACCACCACCTGGTTCGCCCCGGACTGCTTGAGCAGGTGGACGTTCTCCGCCTCCCGCACCGAGACCACGATGTGGGCCTTGGGGGCCAGCTCCCGCGCGGTGAGCGTGGCCAGCACCGCCGAGTCGTCCCGGTCCGCGGCGACGACGACCGCGCGCGCCCGCTGCACGGCCGCCACCCGCAGCACGTCCGACCGGGTGGCCGACCCGTGCACGGTGACCAGGCCGAGCGCGGCGGCCGCGTCCAGCGCCTGCTGGTCGGTGTCCACCACGACGATCTTGTTGGGCTCGATCGCCTCGTCCCCGAGCAGGGTCTTGACCGCGGCCCGGCCCTTGGTCCCGAACCCGACGACCACCACGTGGTCCCGCACCTTGGTCCTCCACTTCTGGATCCGGAACGCCTGCCGCGACCGCTCGGTCAGCACCTCGAGCGTGGTGCCGACCAGGACGATGAGGAACAGCACCCGCAGCGGCGTGATCACCAGCACGTTGATCAGCCGGGCCGAGTTCGTGACCGGGGTGATGTCACCGTAGCCGGTGGTCGACAGCGACACCGTGGCGTAGTAGAACGCGTCGAGCAGCGACAGGCCGTCCTCGTTGACGTCCCGGTAGCCGTCCCGCCCCAGGTAGACGATGAACACCGCGGCGACCAGCGCCAGCAGTGCACCGAGGATCCGTCTGCCGATCGACCGGATCGGGCTGAGGGCCGGCTCCGGCATCCGGACGACGCCGACGAGCGAGTGGTCCGGTTCGTCCGCGACACGCACCCGCGGATCGTAAGCGATCATGTGAGGCCTCGCTAGGGCTGTGGCACGCTGCGGAGCAGATCACGCAGACCGTCCGCGTCGAGCAGGTCCACCGGGCGCAGCGTGTGGTCTTCGCGCACGTAGTGGAAGGCGGCCCGCACCTTCTCCAACGGCGTTCCGGACAGCGACGCCCAAGCCAGACGGTACGCCGCCAGCTGCACGGCGAGCGAGGCCATCCGGCCCTCCTCCGGCACGGCGCCGGTCTTCCAGTCCACGACCGTCCAGCCGCCGTCCGGGTCGGCGAACACCGCGTCCATCCGCCCGCGCACGGTCACGCCGTCGACCTCGGTGGAGAACGGCACCTCCACCTCGTGCGGGGTGCGCGCGGCCCACGCGCTGCGGTCGAAGGCCTCCTGCAGCGCTTCGAGTTCGTCGTCGCCGGCCTCGTCGGGGTCGGCGGCGCCGGGCAGCTCGTCGAGGTCGAACAGGCGGTCGCCGGCGAAGCGGCGCTCCAGCCAGCCGTGGAAGGCGGTGCCGCGACGCGCGAACGTGTTGGGGGGCACCGGCAGCGGGCGGCGCAGGCGGCGGGCCAGCCCGGCTGGGTCCGCGGCGAGCTCGACGAGCTGGCTCACCGACAGGTGGTCGGGCAGCACGACCTGCTCGGCCGTGCCGCTGCGCCGGGCGAACTCGGCGAGCAGGACGTCGGTGTCGGCGATCCAGCCGTCCGGGTCGTCCTCGTCCTCTTCGTCGACCTCGCCCTCGGCCAGCGCGGTGCGCACCAGGTCGGCGCCCTCGTGCACGGCGTCGCGGCGGCCGGTCAGCGGGTCGGACGGCCACTGCGCCGACCGGGCCTGGCTGACCAGCGGGTTTTCCTCGTCCGCAGGCGGTTCCTCGGCCCAGGCGGCGACCTTGCCGACGCCCTCCTTCGCCAGTTCGCCGACCTCCAGCAGGAAGTCCGACGGGCCCTTGGGGCGGGTGCTGGTCTCGTTCCACCAGTGCCCGGACACGATGAGCGCGCGCTCGGAGCGGGTCAGCGCCACGTAGCAGAGGCGGCGTTCCTCGTCGGCCTCGCGCTCGGCGAAGTCCTGCTCGTGGATCTCGAAGGCCTCGATGACCTCCTTGCGGTCCATGCCGTCGGACACGCGCAGCTTCGGCAGGTCCGCGGAGTCGCCGCGCAGCGCCGCAGGCAGCGACGTGACCGTGCGCAGCCACGACGAGGACCGGCGCTTGTTCGGGAAGACCTCGCGCGCCAGGTGCGGCACGGCGACGACCTCCCACTCCAGGCCCTTCGCGGAGTGGACGGTCAGCACCTGCACCCGGTCCGGCACCACCTCGACCTCGCCCGGGGTGAGGCCGTCCTCGGCGTGCGCGGCGGTGGCGAGGTAGTCCACGAAGGACATCAGCGTGGCGGTGGGCGAGGTCTCCGCGAAGTCCGTGACCACGTCGGCGAACGCGTCCAGGTGCGCGCGGCGGGCGCTGCCGGGGCGGGCCTGCGCTTCGACGTCCAGCAGCATGGTCCGCTCCACGTCGGCGACCAGCTCGGGCAGCGACTGGTCCAGCCGACGGCGCAGCGCGGCGAGTTCGTGGCCCAGTTCCCGGATCCGGCGGTAGCCCTCCGGCGAGTAGCGCTTGGGGTCACCCGGGTCGTCGAGGGCGTCGATCAGCCCGGTCTGCTCGGCGCGTTCGGCGAACAGATCGTCCACCTTGGACTCTTCCGTGGGCGGGGGCGCGGAGATTTCGTTGGCGCGCCGCCACAACGCGGCCAGGTCGGCGGCCGCCAGACGCCAGCGGGCGCCGGTGAGCAGGCGGGCGGCGGCGGTGCCCGCCAGCGGGTCGGCGAGGACGCGCAGGGTGGCGACGAGGTCGGCCACCTCGGGTTCGTCGAGCAGCCCGCCGAGTCCGACGACCTCGACCGGCAGTCCGCGTGCCCGCAGCTCGGCGGCGATCGGGGCCATGTCGGCGCGGCGGCGGACGAGGACGGCGGCGGTGGGCGGGACGCCGTGCTCGGCCTGGTGGGCGAACCACCTGTGCGCCAGGGCGTCGGCGACCCACTCGCGTTCGGTCCGGATGTCGGGCAGCAGGGCGACTTCGATGTCGGCGGGCGGCGCGCCGTCGCGGGCGCGGAGCCGTTCGACGCCGAGGCCGCGCTGCCGCAGTGGTTCGGCGATGCCGTTGGCGAGAACCAGGACTTCGGCGGGATTGCGGAAGCTGGTGAGCAGGCCGTACTCGCGGGCGGGTTCCAGGCCGGGGCGCGGGAAGTCGGTGGTGAAGCGGGGCAGGTTGGCCGCGCTGGCGCCGCGCCAGCCGTAGATGGCCTGCGCGGGGTCGCCGACCGCGGTGACCGGCAGTGGTTCGTTCTCGACGCCGCCGAAGAGGGCGCGCAGCAGGATGCGCTGCGCGTGGCCGGTGTCCTGGTACTCGTCGAGGAGGACGGCGCCGTAGCGGGCGCGTTCGCCCTCGGCGACGGCCGGGTGGTTGTCGGCGAGCGTCGCGGCCAGTGACATCTGGTCGGCGAAGTCGAGTGCGCCCTCGGCCCGCTTGCGGCGCTGGTACTCCTCGATCAGCGGGATGAGCGCGAGGCGGAACTTCTGCGCGGCCACGATGTCGGTGAGCGACTTCGGCATGGCGGCGCGCTGGCCCTTGGCGCGCGGGGCCCGTTCGATGAGGTCGCAGAGCCAGCGCGTGTACTCGGCGAGTTTTTCTTCGGTGACCAGGTGTTCGCCGAGTTCGCCGGTGAGGGCGAGCAGTTGCGCGGTGACCGAGGCCGGGACGCGGTCGGTGTCCAGGTCCTCGTCCCAGGTGGAGACCACACGGTGGGCGAGCTGCCAGGAGCTGGTCTCGGAGAGGAGGCGGACGCCGGGCTGGACGGGCAGGCGGAGGCCGTGCTCGGCGAGGAGGCGGCCGGCGTAGGCGTGGTAGGTGAGGACGGTGGGCTCCCCGGCGACGACCGCGGCCCGGCGCGCGCCGCCCGGGTCGAGGCGGTCGAGGAGGCCCGAGCCGGCGAGGCGGCGCAGGCGGGCGCGGACACGGTCGGCGAGCTGGCGGGCGGCCTTGCGGGTGAACGTGAGGCCCAGGACGCGCTCCGGGGTGACGAACCCGTTGGCGACCAGCCAGACGACGCGGGCGGCCATGGTCTCGGTCTTGCCGGCCCCAGCCCCCGCGACGACCAGCGCGGGCTCGATGGGCGCCGCGATGACCGCCGCTTGCTCCGGGGTGGGCGGGTGGAGGCCGAGCGCGTGGGCGACTTCAGCTGGGGAGGCGATCTCGGTCATGGGTTGGCGGGCTCGGCTCGGGTGGCGGGTTCGGCCCGGGTGGCGGGCTCGACTCGGGCGGCGGGCTCGGCCCGGGCGGCGGGCTCGACTCGGGCGGCGGGCTCGACTCGGGCGGCAGGCTCGGCCCGGCCGGCCCGGGCGGCAAGCTCAGCCCGGCCAGCAAGCTCGGCCCGGCCAGCAAGCTCGCCCCGGGCGACAAGCTCGGCCCGACCAGCAAGCTCGCCCCGGCCGGCAAGCTCGCCCCGGCCGGCAGGCTTGACCCGGCCAGCGAGCTCGGCCCGGGCGACAAGCTCAGCCCGGCCAGCAAGCTCAGCCCGGCCAGCAAGCTCAGCCCGGCCAGCAAGCTCAGCCCGGCCAGCAAGCTCAGCCCGGCCAGCAAGCTCAGCCCGGCCAGCAAGCTCGACCCGACCAGCAAGCTCGCCCCGGCCGGCCCGGGCGGCGGGTTCGGTCATGGGTCGGCTCCCGGGTCGGTGGGCGCCGGCGATTCTCCTCATGGGCCCGTCACCTGCCTGCCCTCCGGGCGCAGCGGGCACGATCCCTTCGCCGGGCAGCGGTCGCAGTCCGGGTTTTCCGTCGCGTCGTACTCCGGGCCCGTCGCTGACGCCGCGACCTTCCGCACCAGCTCCAGCCACTCGCGGCCGCTCTCGTCGTCCAGCGGGGGCTGCTCCCGCACCGTCGCGCCGGTCTTGTTGTGCGCCTTCGCCAGGTACACCAGCTTCGCGCCGCCCGGGCGCTTCCCCCCGCCGAACGCGCCCAGCAGCACCGACAGCTGGTACGCCGCCAGCTGCGGGTTCAGCTCGGCGTCCGCGGCGCTCACCGCGGTCTTCCCCGTCTTCAGGTCGACGATCACCGGCCGGCCCTCGGCGTCGTGCTCCAGGCGGTCCACCCGGCCGCGCAGCTTGACCAGCAGACCGTCACCACCGACCGGCAGCTCCACCTCGATGTCCTGCTCGATCCCCATCTGCTGCAGCTCGTGCCGCGAATTGTGCAGCCACGCCAGGAAGTTGCGCACCATCTGCTCGACCCGGTTGCGCTCCCGCCGCGAGAACCACGGCGCGCCGGCGTCGACCTTCGCCCACGCGTCGTCCAGCGCGCGGCGCAGCCCCTCGTCGTCCATGCCGTCCGCGGCGGCCTGCGCCAGCTCGTGCACCAGCGTCCCGGTGATCGCCGCCAGCTGGGCCGGGTCGGAGCCACCGTGCCGTTCGATCAGCCACCGCAACGGGCACTTCTTCAGCGTGTCCACAGTGGACGGCGAGATCCGGATCACGTCGCCTTCGCCGTAGAGCGGGGTGTCCGTCGACGTCTCCACCAGGCCGTACCAGGAATCCGGGTGCGCGCCGGGCACCCCGGCCCGCGCCAGCCGCGCCAGCTGCCGCGCCGCCCGCGCCCGCCGGTCCGGCGGCACCTCCGGGTCGCACACCGCGCGCCGCAGGTCGCCGACCAGCTCGGCCAGCACCAGCGACCGGCCCGGCGGCTTGACCCGCGAGTCCAGCCCGGACTCGTCCGCGCTGTTGGCCTCCAGGTCGTCGACGAACCGCGACGGTTGCTCGTCCTCCCCGATCACCGCGCTCACCAGCAGCGTCCGCTTCGCCCGGCCGAGCGCCAGGTAGAACAGCCGCCGCTCCTCGGCGAGGATCGGCGCCGTCGCGGACACCGTCTCCTCCTCCAGTCCGGACAGCAGGTCCACCAGCCGCTCGACGCCGAGCAGCGAACCACGCAGCCGCAGGTCCGGCCAGCTGCCCTCCTGCACGTTCGCCACCGCGACGACCGTCCACTCGCGACCGGCCGCGCCGTGCGCGGTCAGCATCGACACGCCCTCGCCGCGCATCGCCACCGGGGCGAGGCTGTCGCCCGCGATGTTCTGCGACGACAGGTAGTCCGCGAACGCGGCCACGCTCGCCTTCGGCAACCGGTCGACGTAGTTGCCCGCGGCGTGGAACAGCGCCACCACCGCGTCCAGGTCGCGGTCGGCCTGCGCGCCCAGCGTCCCGCCGCGCCCGGACAGCCGCACCCACCGCTTCTGCAGGCCGCTCTCCCGCCACACGTCCCAGAGGACCTGCTCGACACCGGCGCCTCGGGCGATCGCCTCGCGCGCGACCGCGATCAGCCCACCGACCCGGCGGATCGGCGCCGCCTCGGCCTCGGCCAGCCCGCCGAGCTTGTCGTTGTCCCGCAACACTTCCACGAGCAGCTCGTCGCTCGACCGCTCGCCGCCGCCTGCCAGCTCCAGCCGCCGCAGACCGCGCCGCATCCGGCGCAGCGCCAGCGGGTCGGCGCCACCGAGCGGGGACGCCAGCAGCATCTCGGCGGTGTCGACGTCGAGCAGCTCCGGATCACCGGCGACGCGCAGGACGGCGAGCAGCGGCCGGACCGCGGGCTGACGGGCCAGCGGCAGCTCGTCGGCCGCCGACGCGATCGGCACGCCCGCCGCGCGCAATGCCCGCTGCAGCACGGGGAACGACCGTCCCGGCGAACGCACCAGCACGGCCATCTCCGACCACGGCACGCCGTCGATGAGGTGCGCGCGGCGCAGCTGGTCGGCGACCCAGCTCGCCTCGGCGGACGGGGTCGGCAGCAGCCGGACCTTGACCTCGCCCTCCTCGGACGACGGGTCGACCTCGATCGCGCGGTGCCGCTGCGCGCCCGGCAGGGTCGCACCGAGCTTCGTCACCGCCTCGTGCACGGCGAGACTCAGCCGGTGGGTCCTGGTCAGGGTCACCGTCCGGCCGCCGTCGGCGTCGGCCCGCGTGAGCAGGCCGGGGTCGGCGCCGCGGAAGGAGAAGATCGCCTGGTCCGGGTCGCCGGTCACGACGAAGTCCTCGGCCGCCGTGCCGAGCAGCCGCAGCAGGCGGAACTGCAGGTGGTCCAGGTGCTGGGCGTCGTCGACGAACACGTGCCGGATGCGCGCCTGCTCGCGTGCCAGCAGGTCGGGGTCGCCCTCCAGCTCGACGAGCGCGCTCGCGACCAGCTCGGCGGCGTCCAGCGCGGGCGAACCGGGCGCGCCGAGCGCGTTGCCTCCCGCACCCTGCAGGACGGTGACCTCCTCGTACTGCCGCCAGAACACCCCGGCCGCGACCCACTCCGGACGGTCCTTGCGCCGACCCAGCTTGACCAGGTCCTCCGGGCCCAGACCGCGCTCGGCGGCCCGCAGCAGCAGGTCGCGCAGCTCCTCGGCGAACCCCGGCACGGCCAGGGCGGGCCGCAGTTGCTCGGGCCAGTCCGGTGCGCCCTCGGCGAGGTCGCCTGCCAGCAGGTCACGGACCACCACGTCCTGCTCCGGACTGGACAGCAGCCGCGGCGCCGGCACGTCCTGCAGCCCGGCCTGCAGGCGAAGCAGGGAGAACGCGTACGAGTGGACGGTGCGCACGATCGGCTCGCGGATCGTGCGGGGCACGCCGTCACCCGCGGTGACGCGGCGGGTGATCTCGGCACGCAGGGCGTTGGCGGCGCGGCGGGACGCGGTGAGCACCAGCAGGCTCTCCGGATCGGCGCCGCCGGAGATGCGGGCCGCCGCCGCGCTCGTGATCAGGGTGGTCTTGCCGGTGCCCGGTCCACCGAGGACGCGGACGAACCCGCGGGGCGCCGCCAGCACCGCCCGCGCGTCGGCGTCCCAGCGCTCCGGGCGCGGCTCGGGGACGGGCAGCCGAACCAGCCGCGCGCCCGCCCGGGGCCGGGTCCCCTCTCCGCTCACGTCTGGCATGGAATCACGACCGCCCGACAGAACCGGGGACCGGCACACCTTGGCGGTAGTTTGGTCACGTGGACGAGGAGCTGCACGAGCGGGTGCGCGAGGTGGTCGCGACCGTGCCGCCGGGGAAGGTCGCCACGTACGGTGACATCGCGGCGATCGCCGGCGCCCCGTCACCCCGGATGATCGGCCGGATCCTGTCCGAGGACGGCGCGGACCTGCCGTGGCACCGGATCCTGCGCGCCAACGGCACGCCCGCGCCGCACCTCGTGCACCGGCAGCTGGAGCTGCTCCGGGCCGAAGGCGTGCTGGCGGACGGTCAGAAGGTGAACCTCAAGACCTACCGCTGGCAGCCGTAGAGCCGCTGGTCGAAGAACTCGACGAGGCCCGTCCGCTGGAAGTCCAGGCTGTGGGCGGCCTCCACGTCGCCGATCCAGGGCGCGGTGACCGCCGGGTCGACGCCGAGCCGGGGCAGCAGGAACTGGTAGTCGGTGTAGCTGAAGTGCTCCCCGCCCGCCAGGTGCCGCTGCTCGACGGAACCGCGCTGGTTGCTCAGGAACTCCTGCCAGGACCCGTCCGTGTCTGCGCTGTGGTCACCGGCGCTCATCAGCAGGAACGGCTGGTCCAGGCCCTGCTCGACGGCCTGTCCGAAGATCCGGTCGCGCTGCGAGTAGGCCATGCTGCCGTCCAGGTTGGCGCCCGCGTCGATCCGCGGATCGGCCAGCATCGTCTCGGCCGTGGTGAACCCGCCTGCCGAATGCCCGAACATGCCGATCCGGGTCAGGTCGAGCGAGCGGCCCAGCCGGGCGGGCAACGCTCGCCGCGCGACGTCCGGGTTGCCGCCCCGCGCGAGGACTTCGAGCTGGTCGAGGACGAACCGGGCGTCCGCGACGCGGGTGGCGATCATCCGGCGGCCGACCTCGACGCTCTGCGGTGGCAGGGAGCCGTGCACCAGGCGGCCGTCCGGGAACTCCACCACGGACGTCTCGCCGGGGTGGTCGAACGCGACGGTGACGTAGCCCCGGCTCGCGAGCTCCTCCAGCTGGGTGGTCGCCAGCGCGCGGGGCTGCTCGGCGCCCGGTGTGTAGAGCACGACGGGCAGCCGCCCCGCGGCGACGGGCGCGCCGGAACGCGCGTTGGTGGTGAAGCCGTAGTCCAGCCGGGCCGGGTCCATGCCGAGCCGGGCGGCGTCGGCCTCGGCGATCACGGCGGCGGCGCCCGGTGTCAGGAACGGCGCGCGCGGGCCGCGGTCGTGGACGGCGGGGTACCGCACCGTCGCCATCAGCTCGCGGTCGCGGGCCTGGTCGGCCAGGTGCAACTCGGTGACGCCGACGGCGAACGGGCCGGACGGTTCCGGCAGGGCGAGTGCCGTCTCGGCCGACGCCGGGACCACGGTGAGCGCGAAGGCGGCGGCGGTGAGCAGCGCGAGACGGCGGGTTAGCGATCTTGGTTCAACCATGCACCGAACCTAGGAACGGGCCCGGCCGGGCACATCCGGATGATCACCGGGAACGGCCCGGAGGTCGGCCCCCTAGGTGCCCAGCTCCGCGACCAGCAGCTTGACCAGCGCGCCGAGCCGCTGCCGCTCCGGCTGCAGGGTCGGCACCCCGGCGTCGGTGAACGGCGCGGCCGTCACCGGGCCGACGCAGGCGCACACGACGTCGCCCCGCAGGGCGCGCACCAAGTCGTCGTAGGCGCCGCGCTCCCGGGCCAGGTTCAGCATGTTCGCGCTCGCCGGGGCGCTGGTGAACGCGAGCGCGTCGACCCGGCCGTCGAGCACGCCGTCGAGCAGCTCGTGCGCCGGGTGCAGGTCGGCGGGCCACTCCCACCGGTACGGCTGCACCTCGATCACCCGCGCGCCGGCCTCACGCAGCGGCGCGGTGTGCTCGGGCAGCGGCGAGCCGTGCAGCTGGACCGCCAGCCGCGCGCCGGCGACACCGGCCTCCAGCAGGTGCCCGAACAGCTGCCGGTTGCTCTCCTCGGGCGCGGCCCACTCCTCGGTGAGCCCGACGCCCCGCACCGCGCCCTTGCCCTTCGGTCCGCGGACGAACACGCGCGCCCTGGTCAGCGACGCGAGCAGGTCGTCGCGCAGTCCCCACCCCTCGGCGGCCTCGATCCAGCCGCGGAATCCGGCGCCGGTGGTGACCGCGAGGACGTCCAGCGGCTCGGCGAGGACCTCCTCGGTCGCGGCACGCAGCCGGGCGTCGTCGGGCAGCGGCACGATGTGGATCAACGGCGCGTGCCGCACCGTGGCGCCGTTGCGTTCCAGCGCGCCGATGAACTCCTCGGCCCGCCGCTCGGCGGTCACCCCGATCGTGACTCCGCTCAGGTCACCCATAGAACGCACCCATCCGGCCCACCGCGGCCGCCACCCGGTCACGCAAGTCCGCGGGCTCGAGCACCTGCAGCTCGGGCCCGAACCGCAACAGCTCCCCGAGCGCCGGGGCGCCGGGTTCCACCGGTAACTCCACGCGCAACCACCCGTCTTCGTCCGGAACCGCACGGCACTCCCGCAGCGCGCGAGCGCCCACCGCTCCCAGGTAGAACGGTACGAGTTCGCGGCCCAGCGGGGAAAGCCGGACGACGGCGACCCGCGGGTACATCCGCCGCTCGAACTGCTCCGACCACTCCCGCCAGTAGGCGGCGAGGTCGAACCCGGCAGGGCGCTCGAACGCGGCGCCGGGTTCGAGCGAGAGGATCCGCGACACCCGGTAGGTCCGGATCGCACCGTCGCAGTGGGCAGCAAGGTACCAGTTCCCGGCCTTGAGGATCAGGCCCAGCGGCTCCAGCAGCCGGTTCGTCTCGCTGTTGTCCCACCGCCGGTACCGGACCGAAACACGCCGCGAGTCCCACACCGCCTGGGCCACCTCGGCCAGGTGCGGCAGGCTCTCGATGCCGCGGAACCAGCCGGGCACGTCGAGCACGAACCGCTCGGCGACCTTGCCCGCGCGGCCGCGCAGCTCGTCCGGCAGCGCGGCGTACAGCTTGAGCTGCGCGGCGGTCAGCACGGTGCCAAGGCCCAGCTCGGCGGCGGCGTCCGGCAGCCCGGCCAGCGGGAGCGACTGCGCCTCCTCCCCGGTCAGCCCGGTCAGGCGGGTGCGGTAGCCGTCGAGCAGCCGGTAGCCGCCGGACCGGCCGCGTTCGGCGTAGACCGGCACCCCGGCGGCGGACAGCGACTCGATGTCCCGGTACACCGTCCGCACCGACACTTCGAGCTCCTCCGCCAGCTCCTCGGCGGTCATCCGGCCCCGGTTCTGCAGGAGCAGCAGCACCGACAGCAACCTGCTCGCGCGCATGGCTCCAGTATCGCCGGAAAACCTGACAGAAGGTGTCAGGCAAGGGCGTCAGACTAGGGCCCATGACCAACACTTTCACCATGCGGACCTGGGACGAGAAGGTCGTGAGCGGCCCCGAGGACGGGCCCCGGTACGCGCACGCGCACGCCACGTTCACCTACTCCGGGCTGATCGAGGGCGAATCGGCTTGCGACTACCTGCTGTACTACCCGGGAGAGGGCTACACCGGCAGCCCGCAGACCGCGCCGGGGTTCGAGCGGATCGAGGGCAGCGTGAACGGCCGGAAGGGCAGCTTCGTCATCCGGCACGACGTGGCCTACGGTGCGGACGGCATCCGGGGCACGTTCACCGTCGTCGAAGGCTCGGGCACCGGTGAGCTGACCGGGCTGACCGGGACGGGCACGATCGGCGGGGCGAGCGAGACCGTGAACTACACCTTCGACCACCGGCTGTGATGATCGAGGTCGATCGCGAGCAGGTGCTCGCCCACCGGATCGCGGCGCAGGGGCTGCACCGCGACGTCGCGGACCCGGCCGGGCTGGCCGTCTTCGACCTCGGCCTGCAGAGCACACAGCGGGACACGGCGGCGATCGCCCTCGCGGCACGGCTGCCCGGACCGGTCACCGAGGAGTCCTTTGTGGAGGACCCGCGGTTCGTGCTGGCGTGGACGCACCGCGGCGCGCCGCACTTCCACCGCGCGGACGAGATCGGCCGGGTCACCGCCGCGCTGGTGCCGCTCGACGAGGACGACGCGATGGCGCGGATGGGCTGGCAGCGCAAGCAGGTCGAGGCGGCCGGGATGGGCGCGCTGGACGGGTTGTTCACGGCGGCGCGGGCGATCCGCAAGGTCGTGACGCGGGTGATGACCAAGGGCGCGGTGAGCGAGGCCGTCACGAAGATCATCCCGGACGGGTTGTCGTACTGGTGCCGCGGCTGCCAGGCCACCCACATCCTGGAGCAGGTCATGCGGCTGGCGACGATCCACGGCGGGGTGCGCCTGGAGGCCGGTGCGCAGCCCGCGACGCTCGCGCCACTGGCGGGCCGGCCGCGGATGCGCACCGCGCCGGATCCCGTGGCCGCGACGGCCGTCGTCCGGGACTACCTGCACCTGCACGGCCCGGCGACCCCCAAGGAGGCGGCCGATTTCGTCGGCACGAAGACGGCGATCGCGAAGCGGATGTGGCCGGACGACCTGACGCCGGTGCGCTTCGCGGGCCGCGAGGTGTGGTTGCCGTCGAGCGATGTGGCCGCCCTGGAGAACCCGCCGGAGCCCGACCTCGTGCGGTTGCTGCCGCCGTGGGACCCGTTCCTGCAGTCGCGCGACCGGGCGGTGCTGGTGCCGGACCGGGCGCGGCAGAAGGAGGTGTGGAAGATCCTGGGCAACCCCGGAGCGCTCCTCGCGGGCGGCGAGGTGGCAGGCGTGTGGCGGACGAAGGGCAGCGGCCGGAAGCGTCTGGACTTCACGATCACCGCCTTCGATCCGCTGCCGCCCGCCGCCCGGAAGGCGGCGGAAGAGGAGGCCGAGCGGGTGGCGCGAGCGCGGGGGTTCGCGGATCTGCGGGTGAGCTGGGGCTGACGCGCAGGGCCGGGCGCGGGACCGCTGGGCGGTGCGCAGGGCCGCGCGGGCGCCGATCGGCAAAGCCGTGGCGCCGCGGTGATCGCAGGAATCGCCGGGCGGCCGCGCGGTGCCTGGCGCCCCAGGCCCTCCGGGCGGTGGTCCCGCCCGCGCGGCACCGGCGCCTCCCGGGCGGGACCGCCGCACACCAACCGCAGGCGGGTCCCACCTCCCCGGGGCGCGTCAGAACCAGTCGCCCAGCCCGTCGAAGCCCGGGCCGCCGAAGAAGTCACCGTGGTGGTGGAAACCGTCGAGGAGCTCGTCGGCCAGGATCGCCCCGCCGATGCCCGCCGCGCCGGCCACCAGCGCCGTCTTCCACCAGGACGTGCTGTACCACCCGGCGGGCACCGCGCGCCCGCCGACCGTGCCGCCCGGGTAGTAGTACGGCGTGGCGTCACCGGGCCGGGGCGAGGCCTGGTGCTCCTGCCCGCCGACGGTCATCCGCTGCGGCGCGGTCACCGCCTCCGCGCCCAGCACCGGCACTTCGGGCCCCGGGTCGAGGCCGAGTGCGGTCCGCGCGGCGCGGATGTAGTGCAGGCCCTCGATCGCGGTCTGCCCGGCCAGCGCGAACTGCGTCGGTGTGGCGGCCCGCGACAGCTGCGACCACGCGGCCGTGTGGCGTTCGGACGCGTCGGCTAGCGCCTGCTTCGCCGCGGTGTTCGCACCGGCGTCGAGCGCGGTGATCTGCCCGCCGAGCCGCTCGACCCAGCGCCGGGCCCGCGCCTCGGCGTCGGCGAGTTCGCCCGGCCGGCCGGACCGCTTGGTGAACGCCGCGATCAGGCAGCCGCCGATCACGGCCAGGACGACGAAGGTGAGGAGCCCCATGAGTACCTCCAGTGCTCGGGCCGCTGAGGATCAGGACGACTGGGTCTGCCCCTGCCCGGAGCCGGTGCCCAGATCGGGTGGGGTGCCGCCGTTCAGGTCGCCCATCGGGCCGTACCCGCCCAGCTGCCCCATGCCTGGCGGCGTCTGACTCGAACTGCTCGAATGGCCGATCACGAAACCCGCGCCGCCACCGACGACGAGCGCCGCGGCGGCCACGATGCTCGCGATGCCCAGGGACAGCTGACGCCCGCCCGTGCGCTTGGCCGGCGGGGTGCCGCCCCACGTCGCGGGAGCGCCCGGGCCGGAGCCGGTGGGCGGAACACCGGCGGACACGCCGCCCGGGTGCGCGGCCGCCGGAACCGCCTGGTGCACGGCGGTCTGCCCGTCATCGGCCGGGATCCGCGGGTGCACCGCGGTCTCGTCGTCGACGGGCCAGCCCGTCGCGGGGTCGGCGGGCGGGGCGGGCGTCACCGTGGGGGCGGTGGTGGCGCCCGGCCCGCCCTGCCCGGCCGGACCGGAGGCCGGCCTGCCTGGGGTGGGGAAACCGTCGGTAGTCATCGCGCCTTCTCTCGCCGGGAGTCCGTACGGGAACGACTGTCGTCCCGGCGGCTGGGCGCGCGATGAGCGGACGCTACGAACCACCTGTGAGATCAGCGCAACGCGCTGCCGATGCTGATCCCGCCGTCGACGTCGAGCACGACTCCCGTCACGTAGCCGGCCGCCTCGGAGCACAGGTACGCCGCGGCCTCCGCGATGTCCGCCGGGTCGCCGATGTGCCCGGCGGGCACCCGGGCGGCGAGCTTCGCCCGCGCCCGGTCGTCCATCGACGCCAGCATCGGGGTCGCGATCAGCCCGGGCGCGATCGCGTTCGACGTCACGCCGTGGCGGGCTCCTTCGAGCGCGATCGTGCGCGCCATCCCCACCACACCGGCCTTCGCCGCGGCGTAGTTGGCCTGCCCGAAGTTGCCGCGCCAGCACATCGACGAGAACGACAGCACCCGCCCGTACTCCTGCCGCTTCATCACCGGGAACACCGCGCGGCTGCAGTTGAACATCCCGCGCAGGCTGACGTTCAGCACCGCGTCCCACTCGTCGTCGGTCATCCGCTCCAGCCGGTTGTCGCGGATCACGCCGGCGTTGTTGACCAGCACGTCCACCCGCCCGAACTCGAACAGCGCCTCCGCGACCCACGAGTCGACCTGCTCGGGATCGGACACGTCGACCACCGACGTGCGCACGTCGATGCAGTCGACCGCCGTTTCCTTCAGCGCACCCTCGTTGACGTCGCACAACGCCAGCGACGCCCCCTCGTCGGCGAACCTGTGCGCCATGGCCCGGCCGAGCCCCTGCCCGGCACCGGTGATCAGAACGACCCTGTTCGTGTAACGCATCACAAAACAGAAACTACTGTTTCATCAAGCGAACCACAAGGGTCAGGCGGCGACCGCGAGCTGCCGCTGCGCCTGCTGGTACCTGGCCAGCACCAGGTCGACCACGTCCGGGTGCACGCCGAGCGGGTCCGCCACCACGTCCGCGCCCGCCTCCAGCACCTTCCGCTGGAACAGCCCCGGCGCGAGCAGCCACGACGCCACTGCCACCCGGCGTCCGCGGCCCCGCGCGCGGGCGACCGCGTCCGCGATCGAGGGCCGCGCCGTCGCGACGTAACCGACCTGCACGGACACACCCAGCAGGACACCGAGCGCATCCGCGGCGACGCGCACCTCGGCCAGCGCGCGCGGATCACTGGACCCCGCCGCGGCCAGCACGACCGCGTCGCCCGCGCGGTAGCCCGCCCACTCCAGCCGGTCGCGCATCACGCCGACCAGCTCCGGCGCCGGGCCGAACGGGTCGGCCAGCAGGACGTTGCGGTGCCCGCTCGCCGCGATCTGCGCCGGGACGTCGGTGCGCACGTGGTACCCGGCCGCCAGGAACGCCGGCACGACGATCGCCTGGTAGCCGCGCACCGAGTCGAGCACCGTCGTGACGTCCGGCTGCCGCACGTCGGCGTAGGCCACCCGCACCGGCACCGGCGTCTCGGCCCGCACCCGCTCGGCCAGTTCCTCGATCACCCGCGCGCCCTGCGGGTCCCGCGTTCCATGCGCTGCCAGCACGATCATCGTTCCACCGCCAACCGGTATCCGCGCTTCACCACGGTCTGCACGAGCTTCCCCTCGCCGAGCGACGTGCGCAGCCGCCCGATCGCGGTCTCCACCGCGTGTTCCTCACCGCCGCTGGGCAACGCGGACGTCAGCTCCCGCCGCGAGACCACCCGGCCCGGCTCGCGGGCCAGCGCCCGCAGCACCGCCATCGGCGCCGGCGCCACCTCGCACAGCTGACCGTCCACAATGGCCGCCTGACCGCGCAGCTCGATGAGCCGCCCGGCCGCGCACAGCTTCGGCGACCGCTCGACCAGCGCCTGCGCCACCGTCCGCGCCAGCGCGCCGATCCGCGCCCGCTCCGGCTGCACCGTGGGGATCCCGACGGCGGCCAGCGGCGCCGCGGTGATCGGCCCGACGCACGCGACCAGCACCCGGTGCGTCAACGCGTCGACCAGCGCCGCGAGGCGTCCGGTGCGCTTGGCCATCGCCAGCGTGCTCGCCGCGGCAGGCGCGCTGGTGAACGGCAACGCGTCCACCGAACCGTCCAGCACCGCGTCGATCAGCCGGTCCAGCGGCCCCGGGTCGGACGGCCCGACCCAGCGGTACACCGGCACCTCGATGACCTCGGCCCCGGCCTCCCGCAACGACTCCACGAAGTACGGCAGCGGCTCGCCGTGCAGCTGCACCGCGATCCGCTGACCCTCCACACCGGACTCCAGCAGGTGCTGGAGCAGCTCGGCACTGCTTTCCGAAGCGGGCGAGTAGCTCTCCGACAACCCGGCCGCGCGGATCGCACCCCGCGCCTTCGGGCCGCGAGCCAGCAGCGACGCCTTGCCGAGCTGGTCGACCAGCGCATCGCCGAGACCCCAGCCCTCGGCCGCCTCGACCCACCCGCGGAACCCGATGCCGGTGGTCGCCACGACCACGTCGACCGGCTCCTCCAGCATCCGCACGGTCGCGGCGTGCAGCTCGGTGTCGTCGGCGAGCGGCACGATCCGGATCGCCGGCCCGTACCGCACGGTCGCACCCTTGCGCACCAGCAGCGCGCCGAGCTCGTCCGCGCGGCGCGCGGCCGTGATGCCCACCGCGAAACCGGCGAGCGGGAGGATTCCGGAGGAATCGATCATGGTTGGATGTACACCACGCCCTCGATCACCCGCACGGGATACGTCCGCACAGCCACCGTTTCGTCCTCCAGAGAGTAGCCCGTGGCCAGCTCGAAACGGTGTTTCAGCATGGGCGATGCGACGTGCGGCACACCCTTGACGTCGCCGATGATCCCCCGCGACAGCACGGCCGCCTTGGTGAACGGGTCCACATTGGACAGGGCGTAGATATCGTCGGTCACGGTGCGGAAGATCGCCACCTGCCGCCCGTCCGGCAGCAGCGCGGCCACTCCGCGACCGGGAATCAACCGGTCGAACCGGCAGATCTCGACCACCTCCGTGGCGCGCTTCTCCTCCACCGCGGTCATCGCGAAACCACCTCCGGGACACCCAGCAGGACGGGGACTTTCTGCTCTCGCTCCGCGCGGAACGAGATGGTCGGGTCGGGCGTGCCCGGCGCGTTGACGAACGACGTGAACCGGGCCAGCTTCTCCGGGTCCTCCAGCACGCCGCGCCACTCGTCGGCGTAGTTCTCCACGTGCTTGGCCATCGCGGCGTCCAGCTCCTCGCAGATGCCGAGCTTGTCGTCGACGATCACCGCGCGCAGGTGGTCCAGCCCGCCGTCCATCTCCTCGACCCACGGCGCGGTGCGCTGCAGGCGGTCGGCGGTGCGGACGTAGAACATCAGGAACCGGTCGATGTAGGTGATCAGCGTGTCCTTGTCCAGGTCGGACGCCAGCAGCTCGGCGTGGCGCGGCAGGGCCCCGCCGTTGCCGCCGACGTAGAGGTTCCAGCCCTTCTCGGTGGCGATCACACCGAAGTCCTTGCCGCGGGCCTCCGCGCACTCGCGGGCGCACCCGGAGACACCGGCCTTGAGCTTGTGCGGCGACCGCAGGCCGCGGTAGCGCAGCTCCAGCTCGACGGCCAGTCCGACGCTGTCCTGCACGCCGTAGCGGCACCACGTCGATCCGACGCACGACTTCACCGTGCGCAGCGACTTGCCGTACGCGTGGCCGGACTCCATGCCCGCGTCCACCAGCCGCCTCCAGATGTGCGGCAGCTGGTCCACGGTCGCGCCGAACAGGTCGATCCGCTGCCCGCCGGTGATCTTGGTGTAGAGCCCGAACTCCTCGGCGACCTCGGCGATGACCTTGAGCTTCGCCGGGGTGATCTCGCCGCCGGGGATCCGCGGCACCACCGAGTAGGTGCCGTTGCGCTGCATGTTCGCCAGGAAGTGGTCGTTGGTGTCCTGCAGCGTGGCCTGCTCGCCGGCCAGGACGTGCCCGCCGTCGCGGTCGGTCGTGTCCAGCGTGGCGAGGATCGAGGCCACGGCCGGCTTGCAGATCTCGCAGCCGGCGCCGGTGCCGTGCTTGGCGATCAGCTCGCCGAACGTGGTGATGCGGGTGGCGCTGAGGATCTGGAACAGCTCCTGGCGCGAGTAGGCGAAGTGCTCGCACAGCGCCTTGGACTGCTCGACCCCGCAGGCGTCCAGCATCTTGGCCAGCATCGGCACGCACGAACCACACGTCGTGCCCGCCTTGGTGCAGCCCTTGATCTTCGCGACGCTGTCGCAGCCCTCGTCGTGGATGGCGCTGGTGATGGCGCCCTTGCTGACCGCGTTGCACGAGCAGATCTGCGCCTCGTCCGGCAGCGCGTCCACGCCCACGGCGCTGGAACCGCCCTCGGGAGCCAGCATCGCGGCCGGGTCGGCCGGCAGCGGGCTGCCGACCAGCGGGCGGAGCAGGTTGTAGGCGCTCGCGTCGCCGACCAGCACACCACCCAGCAGCAGCCGCTTGCCGTCGCTGTCCTCTTCGGACACCACGAGCTTCTTGTAGTAGCCGCCGACGGCGTCGGAGAGCACGACCTCGACCGAGTTCTCCGTGGTGGCGTGCGCGTCGCCGAAGCTGGCGACGTCCACACCCATCAGCTTGAGCTTGGTGGACAGGTCCGCGCCCGGGAACTCGCCGGTCTTGCCGAGCAGCTGCGCGGCGACGATCTCGGCCATCGTGTAGCCGGGCGCCACCAGGCCGTAGCAGCGGCCCTCGACCGCGGCGCACTCGCCGACCGCCCAGATGTCCGGATCACTGGTGCGGCAGGCCAGGTCCGTGATGATGCCGCCGCGCTCGCCGACCTCCAGCCCGGACGAGCGGGCCAGGTCGTCGCGCGGGCGGACACCGGCGGAGAACACCACCAGGTCCAGGTCCAGCTCGGTGCCGTTGGTGAGCTTGGTGAACAGACGGTCGCCGTCCTGCTCGATCTTCTCCGCCGACGTTCCGGTGTGTACGGTCAGGTCGAGGTCGGTGACCAGCTTGCGCAACAGCCGGCCACCGCCGTCGTCGACCTGGATCGGCATGAGCCGCGGCGCCATCTCGACCACGTGCGGCGACAGGCCCATGTCGCGCAGGGCCTTCGCCGCCTCCAGCCCGAGCAGCCCGCCGCCGACGACCATCGCCGCGGCGCGGCCGCGCTTGGTCGCCTTCGCGTGCTCGACCGCGGCCCGGATCGCGTCCAGGTCCTCGATCGTGCGGTAGACGAAGCAGCCCGGCAGGTCGTGGCCCGGCACCGGCGGCACGAACGGCCGCGAGCCCGTGGCCAGCACGAGCGCGTCGTAGGCCTGCACGTGGCCGGACGCCGTGGTGACCTTCCTGGCCGCGCGGTCGATCGCGGTGACCGGGTCGCCCAGCCGCAGCTCGACCAGGTCGTCACCCGCGTAGTCCGAACCGGACAGGGTGAGCGCCTGGACGTCCCAGCCATCCACGTAGGAGGTCAGGGCCACCCGGTCGTAGGCCGGGCGCGGCTCCTCGGCGAGCACGACCACCCGCCAGGCGCCCTCGGTGTCCTCGGCCCGCAGTGCCTCCACCAGTCGATGGCTCACCATGCCGTTCCCGACGACGACGAGTGTGCGCATTACCGAAACCTCCTGCTTTCTCTTGCTTCAGACCCGGGCGCCGGCCAGAGCCAGCCCGCGCTCGCTCACCGGTGCGTCCGACTTGCGGAGGTACACGGCCCAGGTGAGGACGAAGCAGATCCCGTAGAAGACGAGGAACCCGACGAACGCCGGCACGCCGCTCTTGGTGTCCAGGAAGGACTGCCGGAACGCCAGGTTGATGAACAGACCGCCGAGCGCGCCGACCGCGCCGGCCAGGCCGATGAGTGCGCCGGAGCGCTTGCGGGCCTTGAGCAGCTCGGCCGCCTCGTCCGCGCCGGCCGCGATCGCCGCCTTGGCCTTGGTGCGGAAGATGGCCGGGATGCTCTTGTAGGTGGAGCCGTTGCCGACCCCGGTCAGCACGAACAACACGATGAACGCGGTGGTGAACAACGCCAGCGACTGCGTGTTCGACGCGATGATCAGGATGACGGTCATCACCGCCATGCCGACGAACGTGGTGAACGTGACCCGCGAGCCGCCGAGCTTGTCCGCCAGCCAGCCACCGACCGGTCGCGAGAACGAGCCGAGCAGCGGGCCGAGGAAGGTGACCGCGGCGGCCTGCAGCGGGGTGCGGCCGAACTGGTTCTGCAGCACCAGGCCGAAGGCGAAGCTGTAGCCGATGAACGAGCCGAAGGTGCCGATGTAGAGGAACGACATCACCCAGGTGTGGGCGTCGCCGATGATCTCGCGCATCGCCTTCTTGTCGTTCTTGACGGACGCGATGTTGTCCATGAACAACGCCGAGCACAGCGCCGCGACGACGATCAGCGGGATGTAGATGAAGAGGATGATCCGCGGCGCGCCGGTGCCCGCCGTGGCGATGATCAGCAGGCCGAGCAGCTGGATCACGGCGACGCCCAGGTTGCCGCCGCCCGCGTTCAGGCCGAGCGCCATGCCCTTGGCCTTCTCCGGGAAGAACGCGTTGATGTTGGTCATCGACGACGCGAAGTTGCCGCCGCCGACACCACCCAGCGCCGCCACGATCAGGAAGCCCCACAGCGGGGTGCCGGGCTCCATCACGATCGCCGCGCCGACGCTCGGGATCAGCAGCAGCATCGCGCTGACGATCGTCCAGTTGCGACCGCCGAACTTCGCCACCGCCCAGCTGTAGGGCAGCCGCGCGATCGCACCGACCAGCGTCGGCGTGGAGGTCAGCAGGAACTTGTCGGCGGCCGAGAACCCGTACTGCGGCCCCATGAACAGGACCATGACCGACCACAGTGTCCAGATGGAGAAGCCGATGTGCTCGGAGAAGATCGAGAACCACAGGTTGCGGTTGGCGATCTTCTTGCCGGTGGACTCCCAGAACGACTCGTTCTCGGGCTCCCAGTGCTCGATCCAGTGCTTGCGCCCAGCGGGCGCGTTCGTCGTTGTCGTCATGTCACTCCTCAGGCGGTGGTGGCGAGCCAGTCGGCGATGCCGCAGACGGCGTCGCGACAGCTGCCACATCCGGTTGTCGCTCGGGTCACGGAAGCGAGCTCGGTGACGTCGGTGGCACCGGCGCGGAACGCCTCGACCAGCCGGCCCTTCGTCACCGAGTTGCACCGGCAGACGACGGCGGCCGCCGGGATGTCGGCGGGGCTCGACGCGACGGTCGCCCCGCCCGGCAGCGCGCGCCCGAGCAGGACGGCGAGCCGGTCTTCGGGAACCGGGACACCCCGGTCGAACAGGTGCGTGATGTTCGCGGCGGCGTCCGGCGCACCCAGCAGGATCGCCCCGGCCACCCGCTCGCCGCGGACGACGAGCTTCGCGTAGCGGCCACGGGTCGGGTCGGTCAGGCACACGACCTCGGCGTCCGGGTCGGCGGCGTCGGTGTGCACGTCGCCGAGCGCGGTGAGGTCGATGCCGCGCGCCTTCAGCTTCGTGATCACCTGCGTGCCGCGGTACCGCGCGGACACGTCGGCGCCGGTCAGCAGGTCGGCCAGCACCTTGGCCTGCTGCCAGGCCGGCTCGACCAGGCCGGACACCGTGCCGGGGTGCTGCGCGCAGTCGCCGATCGCGTGGATGCGGCCGTCGCTGGTGCGCAACGCGTCGTCGACCACGATGCCGCGGTCCACCTCCAGGCCGGCCTCGACGGCGAGCGTGGTTTCGGCCCGCACGCCGGTGCTGACGACGACCAGGTCGGCGTGGACCTTGCTGCCGTCGTCGAGCTTGAGCCCGTCCCCAGGCAGGTACCGGGCCGCGCCCGCGCCGAGCTTGAAGTCGATGCCCAGCTCGCCCAGCGCCTTGGCCAGCACGCCACCGGCGCCTGCGTCGAGCTGGCGTTCCATCACGTGCCCGACCGGGTGCACGACCGTCACCAGGTTGCCGCGCCCCGCCAGGCCGCGGGCGGCCTCCAGGCCGAGCAGCCCGCCGCCCAGCACCGCGACCGGCGCGCCGGCCTTGGCGGCGTCCAGGATGCGGTCGCAGTCGTCCAGCGTGCGGAAGGTGACCACGCCCGGCGCGGGCGTGCCGTCCTCCAGGGTCAGGCCCTCGACCGGCGGCAGCCACGGGCGGCTGCCGGTGGCCAGCACCAGCGCGTCGTAGTCCACAGTGGACCGGTCGCTGAGCCGGATCCGCCGAGCGGCGCGGTCGATGTGCTCGGCCTTGACGTCCGTGCGCAGGTCGACGTTGTGCGCGTCCGCCCACCCGGCGTCGTGCAGGCGGACCATCTCCGGGCGCATCGTGCCTGCGACGACGGCGGAGAGCAGCACGCGGTTGTACGCGGCGTGCGGCTCCTCGCCGATGACGGTCAGCGTGACGCGCGTGCCTTCCGGATCGCGGGCCCGGATCTCGTCGGCGAGCCGGGCCCCGGCCATGCCGTAGCCCAGCACCACCACCTTGCGGGTCATTCCGCACCGTCCTTCGTGGTCAGGCGAACCGCGCACACCTTGAACTCGGGCATGCGGCTCGTCGGGTCCAGGGCGGGGTTGGTCAGCAGGTTCGCCCGCTGCGCGCCGGGGAAGTGGAACGGCAGGAACACCGTGTCCGGCCGCATCGAGGCGATGCAGCGCACCCGCGCGGTGGTCTCCCCGCGCCGGGAGACCACCGCCGCCCAGTCGCCGTCGGCCAGTCCGGCGCGGGCGGCGGTGTCCGGGTGCACCTCGACGTAGGCCTCGGGCACCACGTCGTTCAGCTCGCCGACCAGCCGGGTCTGCGCCCCGGACTGGTAGTGCTGCAGCACCCGGCCGGTGGTCGCGATCAGCGGGAACTCGTCGTCGGTCGGCTCGGCGGGGCCGCGGTGCTCGACCGGGACGAACCGGGCGCGGCCGTCCGGGTGGGCGAAGGAGTCCAGGAACATCCGCGGCGTCCCGGCGTGCTCGGTGCCGGGCACCGGCCAGTACAGGGCCTCGCCGTCGTGCAGGCGCTCGTAGGTGACGCCGGAGTAGTCCGCGAGCCCGCCCCTCGAAGCCTCGCGGAGTTCGGCGAACACGGTCTTCGCCTCGACCGGGAAACGTCCTGACGGCTGCCCGAGGCGCCGTGCGAGTCCACTGAGGACCTCCAGGTCGCTGCGGACGCCCGCGGGCGGGTCGATCGCCTTCTGCCGCAACAGGATGCGGCCCTCCAGGTTCGTCATCGTGCCGCTCTCCTCGGCCCACTGCGTGACCGGGAGTACGACGTCGGCCATCGCGGCGGTCTCGGACAGCACGAAGTCCGCGACGACGAGGAGGTCCAGGCTGCGCAACCGGTCCGCGACGTGCGCCGAGCGCGGCGCGGACACCACGACGTTGCTGCCGAACACGAGCATCGCCTTGGGGCCGGTCTCGGTGCCCAGAGCGTCGAGCAGTTCGTAGGCCGAGCGGCCGGGTCCGGGCAGCTCGGCGGGGTCGACTCCCCACACGCGCGCGACGTGCTCGCGGGCGGCCGGGTCGTCGATCTTGCGGTAGCCGGGCAGCTGGTCGGCCTTCTGGCCGTGCTCCCGCCCGCCCTGGCCGTTGCCCTGTCCGGTGAGGCAGCCGTACCCGGAGCCTTCGCGGCCGGGCAGGCCGAGCGCCAGCGCCAGGTTGATCCAGGCGCTCACGGTGTCCGAACCGCTGGCGTGCTGCTCGGTGCCGCGCGCGGTGAGGATGTAGGCGTTGCGGGCGTTGGCCAGCAGGGTGGCGACGCGACGCTGGTCGGCGGCGGCGACACCGGTGATCCGCTCGACGCGCTCGGGCCACCAGCGGGCCGCGATCTGCCACACCGCGTCGAAGCCGCGGGTGCGCTGCTCGACGTAGTCGCGGTCGAACAGGCCCTCGGCGACCAGCGCGTGCAGGATGCCCAGCGCCAAGGCGAGATCGGTGCCCGGCGCGGGCGCGAGGTGCAGGCTCGCCTGGTCCGCGGTCGGGGTGCGGCGCGGGTCGACCACGACCAGCCCGCCGGTGTCGATGGCCCTGCGCAGGTGCTGCATGAACGGCGGCATGGTCTCGGCCGGGTTCGAGCCGATCAGCAGGACCGCGTCCGCGCCGCCGACGTCGGTCAGCGGGAACGGCAGGCCGCGGTCGAGGCCGAACGCCTTGTTGCCTGCCGCCGCGGCGGACGACATGCAGAACCGGCCGTTGTAGTCGACCTGCGAGGTGCCCAGCGCGACGCGGGCGAACTTGCCGAGCAGGTAGCTCTTTTCGTTGGTGAGGCCGCCGCCGCCGAACAGGGCGACTCCGTCCCGGCCGTGCTCGGCCTGGACCTCGGCGATCCGGCGCGCGACGAGGTCGAGCGCGTCGTCCCAGGTCGCGGGCACCAGCTCGCCGTCGACCCGGACCAGCGGCGTGGTCAGCCGCGCCGGGGTGGTGAGCAGGCTGCCCGACGTCCAGCCCTTCTGGCACAGGCCGCCGCCGTTGGTGGGGAACTCGCGGGGTGCGACGGCGGTGCCGGACAGGCTCATCCCGCACTGCAGGGCGCAGTAGGGACAGTGGGTGGCCACTTTGACCTGGGGTTCCGCGGTGAGCGTCACGCGCACCTCCTTCCGCCTCTGCCCAGAGACGGTAGGAACGGCGTGTTACCTGAAAACTCCCAAATGTTTCAGGCGTTTGACATTGCTACGGCATTTCGGGCGATGCCCGGTGAGAAGTGACGGGCGCTACAGGATCTCACTCACCGCGGCCGCGGCGGCACGCAAACCGTCCAGGGAAGCGGCCGTGGCACGCGGGCTGAGGGCGTTGCCTGCCAGCCGGAACAGCACGGCGCGCAGCAGGAGCTGGGGCCATTCCGGCAGGTGGGACCAGCGCTGGAGGAAGTCGGGGGCGGCGTCACCCCAGGCGACCGCGTCGACGGCGGCGACCGCGGCGCCCCATTCGGCGGGCCGGTAGAACGGGTCGAAGTCGACGATGCCGGGCGGGGCGTCGCCGTCGAAGAGGACGGCGCCGAAGAGGTCACCCGGCACGACCTGGTCCGGCAGCCCCACGGGTCTTCGCGCCACCGCGAGGACCTCGAACCAGCGGCCGCCCTTGGCCTCATCGACCGGCACCTCGGCCTCACCCCAGGCGACGCGGTCGGCGATCGCGTCGGGGTCGGTCCGGGCGGCGAGGTGTCGCGGGCGCGGCAAGCCGGTGAGGGCGTGGGCCAGTTTGAGGGCGGCGAGCATGATCTCGTCGTGCCGGTGCTCGGGCGCGCCGTCGAGGTAGCGGCGGGCCGCCCAACCCGCGACGATCCACCGCCCGTCCCGGGCGCGCTGCGGCCGGGCGATGCGCAGGTCGGGGACGTCGAGGGCGTGCATGGTGCCGGCGAGCCAGAGCGCCTTCGGCCGGTCCCGCACGGGGGTCAGGACGACGTCGCCGCAGCGGTGCGCCCGCCCACCCGGCAGCGCTTCCGGGGTGGTGTGCTGGAGGCCGAACGCCATCAGAACAGTCGCCGGTGGCTGACCTGCTCTCGGACCGTCGGGCACCGCCCGAGATTACCGCGTGGCGACGACGTTTTTCCCGCGTTCAAGCAGGCGGTTCCGCGGCCGGGAAGAGGATCGGGCTGAGCAGGTAGCGCGCGTTGCGCGGTGGGCTCGTTCGCCGGCCACCGGGATGGTGCTGCTGGCCGCAACCGCCCAGCCGATGCACGAGGCCGCGGTCCGCGCCGCGCGGCACCTCGACTCCCTCGGCGCGCCGCCTGGCGGGCTCCCGGGCACCATCGTCCGGCAGGCCACGCTGGTCGGCGGCCCGGGCCGGACCCCGTCGGCGACCTGGCCCGCGGGCGCACCGGAACGCCGCGGTGATCGACGACATCGCCGGGTGGTCGAAGTGACGAAAAAAGCCCGCCGCGGCAAACACCGCGACGGGCCTTTTTCAGTCAGAAACCGCTCAGTACGTCGGCAGGCTCTGGTCGATCTGCCGCGCCCAGGCGAGCACACCGCCGCCGAGGTGCGTGGCGTCCTTGAACCCGGCCCGGTGCAGCGCCGCCAGCGCCTCCGCCGACCGGGCGCCCGACTTGCAGTGCAGCACGATCGGCTTGTCCTGCGGCAGCTCCGCCAGCGCCTCGCCCGACAGGATGCGGTCCTTCGGGATCAGCTTGGCGCCCTTGATGTTCACGATCTCGTACTCGTGCGGCTCGCGGACGTCGATGAGCTCGAAGTTCTCGCCCGCGTCGAACTTGGCCTTCAGCTCCGCCGGGGTGATGGTGCTGCCCGACGCGGCCTGCTGCGCCTCGTCCGAAACGACACCACAGAACGCCTCGTAGTCGATCAGTTCGGTGATCTTCGGCGTCTCCGGGTCCTTGCGGATCTTGACCTCGCGGTACTTCATCTCCAGCGCGTCGTAGCTGATCAGGCGGCCGAGCAGCGGCTCACCGATACCGGTGATCAGCTTGATCGCCTCGGTCACCATGATCGAGCCGATCGAGGCGCACAGCACGCCCAGCACGCCACCCTCGGCGCACGAGGGGACCATGCCCGGAGGCGGCGGCTCGGGGTAGAGGTCGCGGTAGTTCAGGCCCTGACCGTTCGGCGCGTCCTCCCAGAACACGCTGACCTGGCCCTCGAACCGGAAGATCGAACCCCACACGTACGGCTTGCCCAGCAGCACGGCAGCGTCGTTGACCAGGTACCGGGTCGCGAAGTTGTCCGTGCCGTCCAGGATCAGGTCGTAGCCGCGGAAGACGTCCAGCGCGTTCGCGGTGGTCAGCTGCTCGGTGTGCAGGATGACGTTGACGAACGGGTTGATCTCGGCGATCGACTCCTTGGCCGAGACGGCCTTGGGCTTGCCGATGTCGGACTGGCCGTGGATGACCTGGCGCTGCAGGTTCGACTCGTCGACGACGTCGAAGTCGATGACACCGAGCGTCCCGACCCCCGCGGCGGCGAGGTACAGCAGCGCCGGGCTGCCGAGGCCGCCCGCACCGATGACCAGGACCTTCGCGTTCTTCAGCCGCTTCTGCCCGTCCATCCCGACATCCGGGATGATCAGGTGCCGACTGTAGCGGGCCACCTCTTCCTTGGTGAGTTCGGCCGCCGGCTCCACGAGCGGCGGCAGCGTGCCTGCCATCGGTCCTCCAAGTTCGCGCGGCTGTCGTTGTCGCTTCCCCAAGTATCCACAACACGGAGCGCGACCGGACTCTTCCCGCCGTCCCAGGATGTGGAACGCGTCAGCCCGCGGGGGCCGAATCGCCGAACTGCAGCACCGGCCAGGCGTTCGGGACACAGGTCTTGCCGTCGGCCGGCACGGCCTTCGAGTTGTACTGGTCGACCGCGTTCAGCTGGGCCACGTAGTTGTTCGACACGCCGAAGGTCTGCTGCATCATCACGGGCGCCAGCGCGCCGTTCTCCTGGCAGCCCACGTGCGATTTCCCCAGCGCGTGCCCCACCTCGTGGTTGATCGCGTACTGCCGGTACATCCCGAGGTCGGTGAACGCGAGCCCGCCGCGCACCCACCTGGCGAGGTTGATCACCACGCGGTGGTCGAACGCCCGCGAGTAGCAGGAGGTCGGAAAGGGGATGCTGAACCCGCACACGTCCGGCCGCTTGGCAGTGTCCGGCGTGGTGAGGCTCACGCGGAAGTCGATGTCCGGGTAGTCCGCGCCGACCCGCTGCAGCTTGACCTTGCCGGTGCCGATCCAGCTGCGCACGTCCGACAGCGTCCGCTCGACGGCGCTGGCGAAGGCGTCGTCACCGGCGTAACTGGCGGCGTCGATGCCGTTTTCGACCTCGATCGTGTAGTGGTACAGCTTCCCGCCGCTGCCGGCCTCCTTGCCGCTCACGCCGTCGTTCGGCACCGGGACGACGTGGTAGGCCATGGAGCCGCTCTGCGTGAAATCACCGCCGGTCGGCAGCTCGGCGGTGGGGATGTTGAGGTCGCGCGGCGCGGCCGGCTGTTCGGAGAGCGCGTTGTCCCCGCCTTGCCCGGCGCCGCCGTCGAGGGTCTGCGCCGCGGAGTTCGTCTGCGGCGGGGCCGGCTCGGTCGCGGTGTTGAACACCACCAGGACGGTGATCACGACGAGGACCGGCAACGCGTACACGCGCCAGCCGTAGGCGCCGACGAGACGGCCGACCTTGCCCTTGCGGCGCCGTGCCCGGCGGGCTTCCTCCGGGTCCTGCTCGAGCTGCGCCTGCGGCGGCTTCCACGACGCGGCCAGCGGCTCGGCCTGCACGCGCCGCGCGCGCGGCCGGTAGCGGTCCTCGCTCAGGCGCACCGACGACCGGCCCGACGGGGGCGCGTACTGTGCTCGCCGTCCTTCGCCACGCTCGCCGCTGCTCGCCCGCTTCACGGGTCCCAGATTGCCACATGCGCAGAGTTACGCAACGCGCGACCAAGCCGTCACGGAGCGAGCTCGGATTAACTCGAATGGGCTACCACGAACCGGCAGCGACCGCCTCCCACATACCCAGAACGGCCTTCGCTACGACAACCGGGCGTTCCATCTGCGCCACGTGACCGGTCCGCGGCAGCACGAGGAGCCGCCCGCGCGGCAGCAACTTCGCGGTCCGCGCGGCCCGGCGGACCGAGATCACCTTGTCCTCGGTGCCCCACACCACCAGCGTGGGAACCGTCACGTTGGGCGTCACCCGCCACAGCGATGCCGCGCCCCGCGCGAACCAGGTGCGGAAGATCCCGAACGTGCTGCGGGACATCGCCACGTTCGCCCAGGCCAGCTCGGCGCGCGCGCTGTGCTCCTCGACCAGCTCGGCCATCCGGTGCTCGGGGAAGGAGTCCGGGTCGGCGAAGCACAGCTTGATGACCATCTTGGCGCGCTGGTGCGCGGTGTAGGCGGCGAGCTTGCGCCGGGCGCGGCGGCCGACGAACGGCAGGTAGGCCAGCGCCATCAGCGGATCGGACAGCCGGCGCGGGTCCGGCCGCCGGTCCGGCATCGCCGGCGAGATCAACGTCAGCGTCTTGACCAGCTCGGGGTGCCGCGCCGCGACGAGGAGCGAGACCGCGCCGCCCATCGAGTTGCCGATGAGGTGCACCGGGCCCGCGCCGAGCCCCTCCGCGAACCTGGCGACCACCTCGGCGTGCGCGTCGAGGCTGAAATCGAAGGCGCGTTCCGGCTCGGAGAACCCGAAGCCGGGCAGGTCGATCGCCGCTCCCCCTGCCGTCGGCGCCAGCAGGGCGGCCAGGTCGGTCCAGTTCGTCGACGACCCGCCGAGGCCGTGCACGTAGAGGACGGTCTCCTCCGCCGCGCCCGGCGTGCGCCGGACGTGCAGCGAGACGCCGCCGACCTGCTCGGTTTTCCCCGGCCACGGCGGGAGTTTCGGGTCGAGTTCGGGTAACTCACGAGTGGACAGCGGTACGTGCGTGACGGGCACCCTGGGCGCCCCGGGATCCGGGGACGGCCGGGAAGCCGGGACGGTGTCGGTCATCAATCCAGGATGCCTACCCACCCGGCCCTTGGCGACTCGGCGATACCGGCGAGTAATCTCGAACGGGTTCTTTGGGAGGAAAGCATGACGGAGACTGCGGCGGCGCAACAGCGGGGAGTCCGGCTACCCCGGACCGAGCGGCGCGCTCAGCTTCTGGCCGCGGCGCAGCGGGTCTTCTCGGCAAACGGGTACCACGCGGCGGCCATGGACGAGATCGCCGAGCAGGCGGGAGTCAGCAAGCCGGTGCTGTACCAGCACTTCCCGGGCAAGCTGGACCTCTACACCGCGCTGCTGGAGAACCACGTCGACGAGCTGGTCGCGCGCGTGAACGAGGCGCTCGCCTCGACCACCGACAACAAGCTCCGCGTGCGGGCCGCCGTCGGCGCGTTCTTCGACTTCGTCGCCAGCGAGACCGGCGCCTTCCGGATGATCTTCGAGTCCGACCTGCGGGGCGAGCCCGTCGTGCAGGAGGCCGTCGACCGCGCCACCACCGAGTGCGTCAACGCGATCACGGACACCATCACCGCCGACGCGGGCCTGGACGAGGGCCGGGCGCGCCTGCTGGCGGTCGGCCTGGTCGGGTTGAGCCAGGTCAGCGCCCGGTTCTGGCTGGCCCACCACAGCACGATGAGCCGCGAGGAGGCGGTGTCGCTGACCGCGACGCTCGCCTGGCGCGGCATCGGCGGCGGCTTCCCGCTCCAGCACACGCCAGGCGAGCCAGCCTAGTTCTCCAGCAGGCGGCTCAGCCGCTTCGCGACCTCGCGCGTCCGCTCGTAGGTCAGCTCGTGGCCGGCGCCGGGGAAGAGCACGAACTCCGCCTCCGGCAACTCCTCGGCGATCACGCGCGCGTGGTGCACCGGTGTGATCCGGTCCCGGTCGCCGACCATCACCACCGTCGGCGTGCCGCGCAGGCTCGCGAGCGCCTTGCGCCGGTCGTGGTCGGACATCGAGTCGCGGAAGCCGCCGACGCTGCGCGGGTGCGCGCGCAGGAACTGCTCCGTCATCGCCCGCACGTCGGCCCGCCGCACCTTCTTCCCGAACGCCAGCCACTTCACCGACGGCCGGGCCAGCGGCGCCGGGATCGGCACGTGCTCGGCGCCCCAGCGGTTGAGCAGCCGCCCGAACGTCTTGTCGACGCGCGCCGCCACCCGTCCGGCCCGCCCGTTCAGCCCGAGCGTGAGCCGGTCCATGTCGCAGCACGAGGTGGCGATGAACGCGACCCCGTCCACCCGCGATTCGACCAGCTCCGGGTGCCGCTCGGCCAGCGCCATCACGGTCATCCCGCCCATCGAATGCCCGGCCAGTACGAGCCTGCCCTCCGGCGCCAGCTCCGCGATCAGCTCGGCGAGGTCGTCGGCCAGCTGCGCGACCGTCGCCGTCCCCGGCTTCGCCGGCTCCGACCAGCCGTGCCCGCGGTGGTCGTAGCGCAAGACCTGGACCCCGGTCGGCAGCAGCGGCAGGACCGGGTCCCACTCCAGGTGGTCCTGCGTCCACGCGTGCACCAGCACCAGGGTGACCGCGGCGTCGCGCGGTCCGGACAGCTCGACGTGGAGGGCGGTGCCGTCGCTCGTCGTGAAGCGACGGTCCGTCCCCCTCCGACGGACCGTCGCCGTCATCGGGCCCCCAGCAGGAAGGACTTGCGCCACCAGTACGTGCCCGGCTGGCCGACGAGCCCGGCGTCGTCGAGGAACGCCATGATGCGCTCGCCGGACCAGCGCAGGGTCTCGTGCCAGTGCGGGTTGTTCATGGCCGCCTCCCACGCCTCCCGCGGATTGAGGCCGACCGCCTTGTAGACGCGCGGGTTGATCAGGCTGCGGGTGATCGCGAAGCTGACGACGGCGATGAGCCAGCGCTGGTAGAACAGCTCGGCCTTGTTCAGCTTCGCCATGCCGCGGGTGACCTCCTCGCGGGCGAAGGTCACGTGCCGCGCCTCTTCGAGCACGTGGATGCGGTTGACCATGCGCACGAGCGGCTGGATGTCCTCGTCGGCCATGCTCTCCCGCTGGATCCGGTCGAGGATCTCCTCGGCGACCAGGATCGAGCCGTACAGCGCGGGCCCGTAGCCGATGAACGGCAGCAGCTTGCCCAGCCGGTGCACGATCTTCACCGGGCCGTACGCCGGCGCGCCGACGGCCTCGACCGAGCGCGCGAACATCGTCGAGTGGCGGCACTCGTCGGCGATCTCGGCGAGCGCGTACTGCACGTGCCGCGTGGTCGGGTCGGAGTTGTAGACCTCCTTGAGCAGCAGCTGCATCAACAGCACCTCGAAGAAGATGCCGTTGCTGGCGATGCTGGCGAGCTCGTGCTTGCCCAGTTCGAGCCGCTGTTCCTCGGTGAGCCGGTCCCACAGGTGGGTGCCGTAGAGCGAGCTGCGGCGCTCCAGCTGGAAGGGCTTGCCCTCGGCCAGCGGGGCGGACCAGTCGATGTCGACGTCGGGGTCGTAGAACTTGTTGGCCGAGGACTTCAGCAACCGGTCGGCGGTCTTCTCGCGGCCGTGGTCGTCCAGCGTTCGCGTCATCGCGTGCTCCCCACATTGTGTAACCCGTGGTAACAGTTACCTCTGGTAGCATGAGGCGCGTGACGGATCGTGTCAAGCGCAGCGGCAAGCACCCTTCGGCAGGCGAGCCGGCGACCGGCGACGCGCGCCGGGACCGGTGGCGCAAGCACCGGGTCGAGCGCCGGGCCGAGTTCGTCGAGGCGGCGCTGAAGGCGCTGGACGAGCGCGGTCCCGACCTGGCGATGGACGACGTGGCGGTCGCCGCCGGGGTCACCAAACCGGTGCTGTACCGGCACTTCGCGGACAAGGCCGACCTGTACGACGCGCTCGGCCAGCGGGGCACCGAGCTGCTGTTCTCGCGGCTGGTCCCGGCGATCAACGCGGAGCTGGCGCCGGTGCCGCGGATCCGCATGGCGCTGGACGCGTTCTTCACCGTCATCGAGGAGCACCCGAACCTGTACCGGCTGCTGGTGCGCGGCTCGTTCGCGGGCAAGCCGGCCGACGCCGACGTGGTGGCCGAGGACAAGGAACTGATCGCGACCGCGCTGACCGCCCTGCTCGGCGACTACATGCGGATGTTCAACATGGACTCCGGCGCGGCCGAGCCGTGGGCGTACGGGATCGTCGGGATGGTCCAGAACACCGGTGAGTGGTGGTTGGAGCGCCGGTCGATGAGCCGGGACAGCGTCGTGGAGTACCTGACGCAGATCATCTGGGCCGCGATCGACGGGCTGGCCCGCCAGCACGGGGTCACGATCGACCCGAACAAGCCGCTGGAGGAGAACAAGATCGTCCAGCTCGGACGGGTGCGCCCGAAGGAGGAGACGGATGTCGGCTGACGACGAAGACGGCTACACCGGTCCCGCGACGGTGGTGGTGGACGGCGCCGAGGTGCCGGTCGAGGTGGAGCTGAGGGGCCACTTCCAGCCCATCGACGGCTACTACCGCTGGTACGGCCGCATCGCGCCGAGCGCCCGGCTGGACGAGCTGTGCGGCGGCCGGAAGAAGAAGGGCGAGATCCGCACCCCGGACGGCTCCGCGACGGGCGAGCTGTCGGACCCCGACCCGTGGGGCCGCTACCGCATCCTGGGGACGAGCACGCCGCCGTTCACGGTGCCGAAAACGCTCGCCGAACTGGCCGACTGACGCGTCACGGAGTGGTCGAGGAGCGCGGGGCGCCGCGCTCCTTGGCCGCGGCGTAGAGGTGGCAGCCGGTGGTCGCGCCGAGCAGGGCTCGCTTGGCGGAACCCGAAGACCAGCTCACCGCCGTAAGCGTCGCTGAACCGGATTTCGATCCCCGTGTCCGGGCCCGCGCGCTCGGTCTTGATCCGGTCGAAGCCGTTGCTCGGCTCCCGCCATTCCTCGGGGCGCGCAGCCGCAACATCACTGGAGTAACAAGCTCGACGGCTTTGCCGGTACGCGGCGCGGAACCCGCGAGCAGCTCGCCGGCCGGGATCAACGCGCACTCTACGAAACGACGAAAGGGGCGTCCACCACCTCGTGGTGAACGCCCCTTCTGCGAGAAGACTTACGAACCGACGGCGAACCCGACCCGGCGTACGTCCGAGGGCGCGATCTCCACGTAGGCGATCCGGTCCGACGGGACCAGGAACTTGCGGCCCTTCTCGTCGGTGAGGCTGAACAGGCCGTCCTCGGTCTTCAGCGCGTCGGCGACCAGCTTCTCGACCTCCTCGGCGGACTGGCCACTGGACACCACCAGCTCACGCGGGGTGTCCTTGATGCCGATCTTGACCTCCACCTGCTACCTCCGACTGGTTCTGCCACGTACTCCACCGCCCAGGCTAGCCCAGCCCGAGCACCTGCATCCGTTTGGTGTGCCCCTGCTGCAACCGCCGGAAGAGCCCGGCGATTCCCGACAGGTCGCCCGAGCCGGACACGATCAGCTCGGCCAGCGGGTCCCGCTCGGCCACCACGTACTGCGCCTGGGTCAGCGCCTCGCCGAGCAGCCGCCGTCCCCACAGCGCCAGCTTGTCCCGCGTCTTGGGGTCGGCCTCGATGCCCGCGGCGACCTCCCGCTCGGCGAACGCCGAGTGCCCGGTGTCGGCGAGCACCGTGACCACGAGGTCCTTGGTCTCCGGGTCCAGCCAGCTGCCCACCTCGCGGTAGAGGTCCGCCGCCAGCCCGTCCCCGACGTAGGCCTTGACCAGCGATTCCAGCCACGACTTGGGCGCGGTGGACGCGTGCCAGGCGTCGAACCGGGCCACGAACGGCGCCATCGCGTCCTCGACGCGCCTGCCGTGCTCGGCGAGGAACTTCGCCAGCATCTCGTAGTGCCCGATCTCGGCGGCCGCCATCGCCGACAGCGCGGCGCGCCCGGACAGGGTGGGCGCCTTCCGCGCGTCCTCCGCCATCCGGTCGAACGCGGACAATTCGCCGTAGGCGATGACCCCGAGCAGGTCGACGACGCCTTCGCTGATCTCTCGTGTCACGGCCGTGAGCGTACCGCCGTCGCGGGGAGACGAATCTAACGTGGACACACCGGGCCGAAATGCCGAGGCCGGGGCCGTACCGGTTACAATTGGACGGGAAAGCTACCGCATCCGCAGTAGCGCGCCCCACCCGAGGCACACCCGCCTCGACTCGCCGGAGGACGAGCAGACCCCGGGCGCCACTGTGAGCGGCAGGTAATGCGCGTGCACGCCGTCCAGGCATTCCCGGTGGACCTTCCCGCCGGTTGAGTGCCGAATCTCGACCAGGCCGTGCGCGCTGGTAGAGAGAGGCGATCACACTGACCGCGAACATTCCCGACAACAACGAGATCGACCCGGTGGCCCTCGAGCACAGCGAGACGGGCGTCCCGGACACCGACACCTCCCACCCGTTGCAGGCCGACCACGTCGAACCGGCCACCCCCACCTTCGCCGAGCTGGGCGTCCGCCCCGAGATCGTGCGCGCGCTCGCCGAGGCGGGCATCGAGCACACCTTCGCCATCCAGGCCCTCACGCTGCCGCTCGCGCTGGCCGGCGACGACCTGATCGGCCAGGCCCGCACCGGCATGGGCAAGACGCTGGGCTTCGGCGTCCCGCTGCTGCAGCGCGTGGTCTCCCCCGGCGACGGCACCCCGCAGGCCCTCGTGGTCGTCCCGACCCGCGAGCTGTGCCTGCAGGTCACCCGCGACCTCACCGACGCGGGCAAGCACCTGAACGTGCGCACGCTGGCGATCTACGGCGGCCGCCCGTACGAGCAGCAGATCAGCGCCCTGCGCAAGGGCGTCGACGTGGTCGTCGGCACCCCGGGCCGCCTGCTGGACCTGGCCGAGCAGAAGGCGCTGGTCCTCGGCAAGGTCCGCGCGCTGGTGCTGGACGAGGCCGACGAGATGCTCGACCTGGGCTTCCTGCCCGACATCGAGCGCATCCTCGGCATGGTGCCCGACCAGCGGCAGACCATGCTGTTCTCGGCCACGATGCCGGACCCGATCATCAAGCTGGCCCGCACCTTCCTCAACCGCCCGACGCACGTGCGGGCCGAGGAGAACGACTCCAGCGCGGTGCACGAGCGCACCACCCAGTTCGCCTACCGGGCGCACTCGCTCGACAAGCCCGAGCTGATCGCCCGCGTGCTGCAGGCCAAGGACCGCGGCCTGACGATGATCTTCACCCGCACCAAGCGCACCGCGCAGAAGGTGGCCGACGACCTCGCCGAGCGCGGGTTCGCCGCCGCGGCGGTGCACGGTGACCTCGGCCAGGGCGCTCGCGAGCAGGCGCTGCGCGCGTTCCGCTCCGGCAAGGTCGACGTGCTGGTCGCCACCGACGTTGCCGCCCGCGGCATCGACGTCACCGACGTGACGCACGTGATCAACTACCAGACGCCCGAGGACGAGAGCACGTACGTGCACCGCATCGGCCGCACCGGCCGCGCGGGCAAGACCGGTGTCGCGATCACGCTGGTCGACTGGGACGACATGCACCGCTGGCAGGCCATCAACGACGCGCTCAAGCTCGACATGGCCGAGCCGGTCGAGACGTACTCGACGTCGAAGCACCTGTTCAGCGACCTGGACATCCCGGAGGACGCCACCGGGCGGCTGCCGCTGTCCAAGCGCACCCGCGCCGGCCTGGCCGCCGAGCCGGAGGAGCAGATGGGCGGCCGTCGCCGGAGCGGCGGCGCGACCACCCGCAACCGTCGCCGCACCCGCGGTGCCGCGAAGGCCGAGGGCGAGCAGCCCGAGGCCACCGGCGAGCCGTCGGGTGAGGAGCGCCGTCCGCGCCGCCGCACCCGCGGTGGCAAGGCGGTCGGCGACACCTCGGGCCCGGCGGAGAAGGGCCCGACCGAGCGTGAAGGCGGCGAGGCCGCGGAGCGTCCCGCCCGTCGCCGCCGCCGTCGCCGTTCGGGCTCGGCCAGCGCGACGGCGAACACGTCTGATACACCGGGTTCGGCAGACTGAGGCCGACCGGCGCCGCGGGGGCGCCGGCGAACACCGGGAGCAGGAACGTGAGCGAGCCCGAGGCGGGTGGACGGCACCGCCGTCCCGACGGGGGCGAGGTCGCCGGGCCGATCGGCGCGGAGGACGTGCTGGCCGGCGCTCCCGCCCCGGCGCCGGCTCCGGAACGGCCGCGACGCGAGCGGCCGTCCCCGTGGAACCGGCCTCGTGACCGGGTGGTCGCGGTCCTGATCGTCGTCGTCGTGGTCGTCACCGGTGTCGTGATCTGGGCAGGCAGCGCGAGCCGGGCGACGATCCAGGAGACGTCCGCGCCGGGCGCTCCCCTGCCGCCCGCGCCGGCGACCGTGCCGGCGACGCTGCGCGAGCTGTGGCAGGCGCCCAGCGACTCGGCCCCGGTCCCGATCGCCGAGGGCACGGCCGTGGCCACCGCGAACGGCGGCGAGATCGCCGGACGCGACCCGCTGACCGGCGAGGTGCGCTGGCGCTACGCCCGCGACCTGACGCTGTGCACCGCCGCCGAGGCCTGGGGCCGGGTGCTGGCGGTGTACCGCAAGGACGGCGTGAACGGCGAGTCCGGCTGTTCCGAAGTGATCGGGCTCGGCATCGACACGGGCCTGCGCAAGGCGCAGCGCACCGGCAGCGCGCCGTTGGGCACGCGGCTGGTGACCGACGGCAGCCAGGTCACCGCGACCGGGCCCGAACTGCTCGTGACCTGGCGGGACGACCTCGTGGAGACCAACGAGTACGGCAAGGTCCCCGCCCTGGTGAACCCGAACAAGCAGCCGCGCACGGGCTGCACCTACGGCTCGGTCGCGATGGCGTCGGGCCGGCTCGGCGTGATCGAGCGGTGCCCCGGCGACCCCGGCGACCGGCTGACGGTGATGAAGTCCGTGCCCAAGGAGTCGGACGAGCCGCAGGTGTCGTTCAGCGCCATCGTGGCCGGGCACAACGCGAAGATGGTCGCGATGTCGGGTGATCACACGGCGGTCGCGTTGCCGGACCAGAGGCTGCTGGTGCTCTACGACGCCGACGGCGAGCAGACCGCGGCCTACCCGCTGGACCTGCCCGCGTCGGACTTGGCGCAGGACCCGGCCGGGCTGGCGCCGGTCACGTCGACGACGTCGGCGAACGTGTACTGGTTCACCGGGTCGAAGATGATGGCGCTGTCCCGGGACAACCTGACTCCACTGTGGACGTTGAACAGCGCGCTGGGCCCCGGGATCACCTTCGCGCACCAGCTGGTCGTGCCGATCCAGGGCGGGCTGGCGGTGCTGAACGAGTCGGACGGGTCGACGATCCGCACGATCGCGGTGGACCGGCACGGCTACACCGGGCCGGTGCGCCTGGCCGCGCTGGGGCCGGTGCTGCTCGAACAGCGTGGGAACACGCTGGTCGCGTTGTCGTGACGGCACAGCTGACCCCGCACGGGGCGGAGAAGGTGCGCCTGCGGGGCCTGGCCGCGCTGCGCACGACCGCTCCGGCGAAGGCGACCGCGGTGCTGGTTCCCGGGTACACCGGGTCCAAAGAGGACTTCGCGCCGCTGCTGGACGGCTTGGCGGACGGCGGTTTCCGCGCGATCGCGATCGACCTGCCGGGCCAGTTCGAGTCGCCGGGCCCGCCCGACGAGGAGGCTTACCTGCCTGCCGCGCTGGGCTCCGTGGTGGCCGGGCTGATCTCGGACATCGACGGGCCGGTGGTGCTGCTCGGCCACTCCTACGGTGGGCTGGTGGCGCGGGCGGCGGTGCTGGCGGGCGCACCGGTCGCGGGGTTGACGTTGCTGGACAGCGGACCCGGCGAGTTGCCGGAAGGCGCCCGGCGGCAGGCGTTGGGCGCGGGCGAGCCGGTGTTGCGGCAGTCCGGTTTGGACGAGGTGTACCGGGTGCGGGAGCAGGTGAGCGCGCGGTCGCCGTTGTGGACCGCGATGCCCGAGGACCTGAAGGACTTCCTGCGACTGCGTTTCCTGGCCTCGAACCCGGCCGGGCTGCTCGGAATGGCGCGCGGCCTGCGCACGGAGCCGGACCGGGTGCCCGAACTCGCCGCGACGGGCGTGCCAACGCAGGTGATAGCCGGCGAACGCGACGACGCCTGGAGCGTCCCGGCACAGCGCGAAATGGCGGCCCGCCTGGGAGCGCCCTTCGAACTCATCCCCGGCGCGGCACACTCACCGAACACCGAAAACCCGGCTGTGTTGTTGAAGGTGCTGCTGACCAAGTGGCGGGAGTGGGTGGCCTAGGCCCACCAGAAGGTCCACAGCGCGGTCAGGGCCACCGCGAGCACCACCACTCCGGCAACCGCCGCCACAACCCCCCGGCTGCGATCCGCGACGCGCTGCGCGAGTAGAGCCAGCACGGCGGCGATGGGGTGCCCGATCATCGGCGCCGCGCCCGGGCCGGGGACGTCGAGGAAGGCGCACAGCAGACCCGCGCCCAGGACGAGCACCGCCAGCGCGACGAGGCCGGCCGCGAGCGAGCCGGTGAAGCCGCGCCACCACCGCGCCACCCGGGTGCGACCACGCGCCGGGGCCAGCGGCAGCTCTTCGGTGTCCGTCATGTCCTCGCTCACCCTGTTCCACTCCTCGACCGGGAACTCCGAGGATTCCACCATGCCCGCGACGGGCAGAAGCGGGACCACCCGCACCGGGGATCCCGGTCAGACGCGCGGTCCGAGGAACAGCCCGCCACTCGCGTCGATGACCTGACCGGTGATCCAGCGCGCGGCGTCGGAAGCGAGGAACGCGACCACGTCGGCGATGTCGCCCGGTTCGCCCAGGCGGTTCATCGCGGTGGAGGCGGCGATGAACTCGGCCAGGCCCGGGGCCGCGAACGCGGAGCCGTTGGTCGCCGTCCGCGTGGCGCCGGGAGCGACCGCGTTCACCGTGATTCCCCGGGCGCCGAGCTCGTTGGCCAAGGTCATGCTCATCGTTTCCACCGCCCCCTTCGTCATGGCGAACGAGGTCTGGGCCGGGTTGGCCATCCGGGTCGCGACCGACGAGATCGTGATGATGCGACCACCGTCGCGGAGCAGCGGCAACGCGCGCTGGATGACGAAGTAGGGCGCGCGCACGTTCACGGCGAAGAGGTGGTCGAACTCGGCCCGCGTCGTGACTCCGAGCGGTCCGGCCGGTGTGGCCGCGGCGTTGTTGACGAGGATGTCCAGCGGCCGCCCCGCCAGGGCCGACTCGACTCCCGCGAAGAGCGTTTCGACGTCGCCGTCCACGCCCAGCCGCGCCCCGACGGCGAACGCGCTCCCACCGTCGCGTTCGATCTCGGCGACCGTCGCCGCCGCGCCCTTGGCGTCCGTGCCGAAGTGCACGACGACCAGCACGCCCTGTGCCGCGAGGCGGGCCGCGATCGCCCGTCCGATGCCACGCGATGCCCCCGTCACCAAAGCCGTCAGCACACCGATCACCCCAGTCTGTTAGCTGCTACCAAAATGGTAGTGACTACCAATGCGGTACTGTCTACCACGTGGCTGAGCGGCAATCAACGTTGCGAGCGCGACGACGAGCCGAGACGCAGCGCCTGATCCAGGCGCACGCGGTGCGGCTGTTCACGGAACGCGGCTACGACACGACGACGGTGAACGACGTGGCCGTGGCCGCGGGCGTCTCGGCCATGACCGTGTACCGGCACTTCCCCACGAAGGAAGACCTCGTGCTCGCCGACCAGCACGGCCGGCTCGTCGGCGAGCGGCTCGCCGCCACCTCACCGGCAGAGCCGCTGGTCCGTCGAATCTGCGGCGCGCTGGTCGACGCGACGGCGGCGCTGACCGATGGCGACCCTGCGACGAGACAGCACTTGCTCGCGCGGCTCCGGCTGATGATCTCGACACCCGCGCTGCGGGCCAGGCACTTGGACAACCACTACGCCCTGCAGGAGGCGATCGTGGACGCCCTCGGCGCGGCGGACCCCGAGGCGGCGTTCCGCATCCGGGCGGCGGCCGGCGCCTGCTTGGCCGCGATGCACACGGCGCTGGCGCGGTGGGCCGAGGAGGACGGGAAGACCTCGCTGCCTGCTCTCATCGCGCAGGCACAAGCCGCAGCCTTCGGCGACCACGCGGTGGAGGGTGGCGCGACTTGATTCGTGGCCGGCTGCTTGGGGCCTGCGGCCGCTTGCGGCCACAGCGCGTTGATAGTCAAGCCTCCACGACCAGCACAGCCAATGGCGGCAGTGCCTGCCAGAACCTCGCCACCAGGGTGGCTCAACCGCGCCAGCCCGCCCCTACGGCGCCAACAGCTCCCAGAACTTCGCGACCAGGGCGACCCAACGCCGCCAGCCCGAGCACCCCCT
>NZ_AFWY03000020.1:0-118785 GCF_000231075.2 Amycolatopsis sp. ATCC 39116
ATGCGGGTGCCCCGGCTCCGCGCCCACCCGACGCCGCACGGGCGCCCAGCTACGCCCTCACCCGGCGCCGCGCGGGCGCCCGACTGCACGCACGCCCGGCGCCGCGCGGGTGCCCCGGCAGCGCGCAGCCTCCTCCGCCGGCTGCGTTCGGTTTTTCCGAACACCTCCTGGCTAGAGTGGATCTCATGGAGTTGCGGCAGTTGCGGGCCTTCGTGGCGGTGGCGTCGGCCGGCTCGGTCACCGGTGCGGCCTCGCTGCTCGAGCTGTCGCCTGCGACGGTTTCGGAGCACGTGCGGTCGCTCGAGAGCTCGCTCGGGGTGGTGCTGTTCGAGCGCAAGCCGACCGGTATGGCACTCGCCGAGCGTGGGCGCCTGCTGCTGCCCGAGGCGCGGCGGCTGCTCGACCAGGCCGAGTCGATCCGGCGCCTGGTGAGCGACGAGCGCACCCGGTTCACCGTCGGCGCGCTGGAAACCCTCGTCGCCACGCGGCTGCCCGCCGTCGTCGCCCGGCTCGCGGATCGGCGGCCCGACGTCGACCTGGCGGTGCGGTCCCTGATGCGGCAACCGCTGCTGCGCGCGGTGGCGGACGGCTCGCTCGACGCGGGCCTGCTCCTCGACACCGGAACAGCGCTCGGCACACTGGGCTTCGACGGCGGCGACCTGTCCTTTGTGGACATCGAGACCGTGCGGCTGCACCTGGTCGCCCGCCCCGGGTACGACGGCGACGCCCTGCTGGTCACCCCGGACGGGTGCTCGTTCCGGATGGCCGCCGACCGGTTGCTGGGCACGGGCGGCAGGCGGCTGGAGTTCGACAGCGTGTCGACAATCCGGTCGTGGGTGGCGCAGGGCCTCGGCGTCGCGCTGCTGCCGGACTTCGCGGTCGGCGGCGACCTCGCGGACGGCACACTCGTCGCGCAGCCGATGGCGGATCCCGCCGAGCTGGCGTTGCGCGTGGTGTGGCGCACCGACCGCGAGGACGACCTGCGCGAGGTCCTCTACGCGATGGCGGCCTGAGCGGCCAGGAACTCCTCGAACGTGGTGCGGCCGGAGGTGTCCGGAGTCAGGTGGTGGCCGGCCCGGTAGGCGCGGGCGGTGGCGCCGGGGAGCGGGACCGGCACGAGCACGCGCCGGCGGCCCCGGTGGCGCAGGTAGCTCCGGGCCAGGTCGGCGAACTCCCGGACCTCGGGTCCGCCCATGTCCGGCGCCCGGCCGGCGGGGTCCTGGAGGGCGAGGTCCGCGAGGCGCGCGGCGACCTCGCTCGCGTCGACCGGCTGGAACCGGAACCGGGCGGGGTACAGGACGGCAGGCAGGCGGCGCTGGACCTCCACGATGCGGCACATCAGGTCGTGGAACTGCGTGGCACGCAGGATCGTCCACGGCAGCCCCGACCCGATGACCGCCTCCTCCGCGGCGAGCTTCGCGCGGTAGTACGGGAGCGGGACCCGGTCGACGCCCACGATCGAGATGAACACGACGTGCGGCGTGCCGTGGCGCCGCGCGATGTCGAGGAGCGTCCTCGTGGTGGCGACGTCCTTGCCGCCGAGCGTGGTCGCGCAGTGCACGATCACGTCCGCGCCCGCCACCGCCGCGTCGACGCCCTGCCGGGTGCGGAGGTCGCCGGTGCGCCAGGCGTAGGCCGTGCCGTCCGGCGCCGGACGACGGCTCAGCACCCGGACTTCCCGCTCCGGCGCGAGGAGACGTCGGGCAACGGCCCGGCCGAGAACACCGGTCCCGCCGGTGACGAGGATCGTTTCGCTCATGCTGAAAAGACTCGGCAGGCCGCCGAAACGTGACAGCGGCCGGGCGCGAAAGCACCCGGCCGCTGTGTCACATCGTCAGATCAGCTGCAGCCGGAGGTGGCGCCGCAGCCTTCGCAGGCGTAGCAGGAGCCCGCGGGGCGCATCTTCGTTCCGCAGGTCATGCACAGCGGCGCGTCGGCCGCCTTGCCGAGGTGCAGGTCCATCAGCTCGGCCGTGCTGTGCGCCGCCTGGGGCTGCTCCGCCGGCTCGGCCTTCGCGGGGCTCGAGTCGACCGTGCTGCGCAGCGCCTCCAGGTCGACCTGCTCGGCCGGCTGCGAACCGTAGCCCGTCTCCACCTGCGCGGCGCGCTCGGCAGCGGTGAAGATGCCCAGCTCGGCCCGCTTCTCGTACGGCAGGTAGTCCAGCGCGAGGCGGCGGAACAGGTAGTCCAGCACGCTGGTGGCGATCCGGATGTCCGGGTCGTCCGTCATGCCGGCCGGCTCGAAGCGCAGGTTCGAGAACTTCGAGACGTAGAACTCCAGCGGGATGCCGTACTGCAGGCCCACCGAGATCGACATCGAGAAGGCGTCCATGACACCCGCCAGCGTCGAACCCTGCTTGCCCAGCTTGACGAAGATCTCGCCCAGCCCGTCGTCGGGGTACGAACCGGCGTGCAGGTAGCCCTCCGCGCCGCCGACCGTGAAGGACAGGGTCTGGCTCGGGCGCTTCTTCGGCAGCCGCTTGCGGATCGGCTTGTACTCGACGACCTTCTCCGGCTCGACGTCGGCGGTCTCGGCCTTCTTCTTCGCGCTGGACAGCGGCTGGCCGACCTTGCAGTTGTCGCGGTAGATCGCCAGCGCCTTGAGGCCCAGCTTCCAGCCCTGGAAGTAGATCTCCTCGATCTCCTCGACCGTCGCCGTCTCCGGCATGTTGACCGTCTTGGAGATCGCGCCGGACAGGAACGGCTGCACCGCGGCCATCATGCGCACGTGGCCCATCGGGGCGATGGACCGCTCGCCGATGGCGCAGTCGTACACCTCGTAGTGCTCCGGGCGCAGGCCCGGCGCGTCGACGACGTGGCCGTGCTCGGCGATGTACTCGACGATCGCCTCGATCTGCTCGTCCTGGTAGCCCAGGGTCTTGAGCGAGCGCGGGATGGTCTGGTTGACGATCTGCATCGAGCCGCCGCCGACGAGCTTCTTGAACTTCACCAGCGAGAAGTCCGGCTCGATACCGGTGGTGTCGCAGTCCATCATGAAGCCGATGGTGCCGGTCGGGGCGAGCACGCTGGCCTGCGCGTTGCGCCAGCCGTTCTTCGCGCCGATCTCGATGCCCTTCTGCCACTCGCGGGTGGCCAGGTCGCGGATCGCCACGTCGTTGGTGTGCATCGTGCGGATCGCGTCGTTGGCCGCGGCGTGCTTGCGCATGACGCGCTGGTGCGCCTCGGCGTTGCGGCTGTAGCCCTCGTACGCGCCGACCACGCCGGCCATCTCGGCCGAGCGGCGGTAGGACGTGCCGGTCATCAGCGACGTGATGCTCGCGGCGAGCGCGCGGCCGCCGTCGGAGTCGTACGCGTGCCCGGTGGCCATCAGCAGCGCGCCCAGGTTGGCGTAGCCGATGCCAAGCTGGCGGAACTTGCGGGTGGTGTCGCCGATCGCTTCGGTCGGGAAGTCCGCGAAGCAGATCGAGATGTCCATCGCGGTGATGACGAACTCGACCGCCTTGACGAACAGCTCACCGTCGAACGTGCCGTCGTCCTTGAGGAACTTCAGCAGGTTCAGCGACGCCAGGTTGCAGCTGGAGTTGTCCAGGTGCATGTACTCGCTGCACGGGTTCGACGCGGTGATCCGGCCCGACTCGGGGCAGGTGTGCCAGTCGTTGATCGTGTCGTCGTACTGCAGGCCCGGGTCCGCGCACTCCCACGCCGCCTGCGCCATCGAGCGGAACAGCTTCCGCGCGTTCACGGTGTCGATGACCTCGCCGGTGAGGCGGGCGCGCAGCCCGAACTCGGCGTCGGACTCGACGGCGCGCATGAACTCGTCGCTGACGCGCACCGAGTTGTTGGCGTTCTGGTACTGCACCGACGTGATGTCGGCGCCGGAGAGGTCCATGTCGAAGCCCGCGTCGCGCAGGACGCGGATCTTCTCCTCCTCGCGCGCCTTGGTCTGGATGAACTCCTCGATGTCCGGGTGGTCGACGTCGAGGACGACCATCTTCGCCGCGCGCCGGGTGGCGCCACCGGACTTGATGGTGCCGGCGGAGGCGTCGGCGCCGCGCATGAAGGACACCGGGCCGGAGGCGGTGCCGCCCGAGGACAGCAGCTCCTTGGAGGACCGGATGCGGGAGAGGTTGATGCCCGCGCCGGACCCGCCGCGGAAGATCATCCCCTCTTCCTTGTACCAGTCGAGGATCGACTCCATCGTGTCGTCGACCGCGAGGATGAAGCAGGCGGAGACCTGCTGCTTGGAGGAGGTGCCGACGTTGAACCACACCGGGGAGTTGAAGCTGAAGACCTGGTGCAGCAGCATCCAGGTGAGCTCGTGCTCGAAGATCTCGGCGTCGGCGCCCGTCGCGAAGTAGCCGTGCTCGGTGCCCGCCTTCACGTAGGCGTGCACGACGCGGTCGATGAGCTGCTTGAGGCTGCGCTCGCGCTGCGGACTGCCCACCGCACCGCGGAAGTACTTGCTGGTGACGATGTTGGTCGCGTTCATCGACCAGAACTCGGGGAACTCGACGCCCCGCTGCTCGAAGTTGATCGACCCGTCACGCCAGTTGGTCATGACGACGTCGCGCTGCTCCCAGGCGACCTCGTCGTACGGGTGCACGCCCTCGGTCGTGAACACCCGGCTGATCTTCAGCCCCCGCTTGCCCCGCTTCGCCGACTTGCCGCTCGCCGTGCTCGCACCCACGGTCTCGGTCATCGATTCGTCCCTCCCGCCGCGCGCCGGGCTCATGCCCCGGCCGCGCTTTCGTCGCCGTGCTTGTCTGCCATGGCCTTGCGCAGGTCCGCGATCTCCTTCTCGAAGTCCTCGACCGAGGAGAAGGAGCGGTAGACGCTGGCGAACCGGAGGTAGGCGACCTCGTCGAGTTCCCGCAGCGGCCCGAGGATGGCGAGGCCGACCTCGTGACTCGGGATCTCGGCGACTCCGGCCGCGCGGATCGACTCCTCGACCCGCTGGGCGAGCTGCTGCAACGCGTCGTCGTCGACCGGCCTGCCCTGGCAGGCGCGGCGCACTCCCCGGACCACCTTGTCCCTGCTGAACTGCTCGGTGACCCCGGAACGCTTGACGACCGCCAGCACCATCGTCTCGGACGTGGTGAACCGGCGACCGCAGGCCGAGCAGGACCGCCTGCGGCGGATGGCCTGCCCCTCGTCCACTTCCCGCGAGTCGACGACCCGGGAGTCGGCGTGACGGCAGAACGGGCAACGCACTTTCCGAACACCTTCCCCTCTCGTCCCGCGGGCGACATCCACCCCGGCCCGCACCGCCACGCTACGGCTCGAACCTGGTGATCAACATGTGGATATCCGGTGGGTGAACACCCACCGCCTGTGGACAACTCGTCCTCAGTCTACCCCAACTTGTGGACCAACTACAGCCATGTAACTACTAGATATAGCGGTGGACCTTAGAACGCGCGCAGGCGGGGCGCAAGCGACACGAGCGAGTGATGAGGTATGGCGACGGCCTTCAGGAGCCCGTGATCACGGAGGCGGATTCGACCGGCACGGTGAGCAACAGACCCGGCACGACCGACTCGGCCGGCAGGTGGTTCAGCTCCTCGATGCGCTCGACCACGGCGCCCGTGTCGCTCCCCGGCGCGTACTGCCGCGCCAGATCCCACAGCGTCTCCCCCGGCGCGACCGCGACGGTGGCCGTCCGCTCCGGGACGTCCGGCGCGAACGACCCGGCGAAAACACCCAACCCGGTGACGGCGAGCGCGATGGCGACCCCGACCGCGCCGAGCCACGGCCACCGCGGCGCGATCCGGCGCGGGCAGGCGGCGACCGGACCGGGACGGCGGCCGGCGACCACCCGCGCCCGCGTCGGCGGACGGCGCACCTCGGGGCGACGCGGCCGCACCGGCACGCGCCCGCCCGCGCTCTCCTCCGGCGCGCGCCGGACCAGCCACTCCTCAAGCGTCAGCACCGACATGGCGGAACCTCCTCGCAGATCCGCGACCCGCGACGAGCGCGCCGCCGGTCGAACAACCGTTCTATCGAACCTCCGTGCGAATGTGTACCACCCGGGTACGACAAAATCGAGCGCGCCCCGGCGTGTCGTCGAACAGTTGTTTGATGTTTGCTGTCGGGTGCACTACTGTGGGTGACCAGCAGAGGCGGACAGCGCCGGTCGCGCGGGTGCGCGGTCCCGGCCGCTCCAGAGCTGGGAGGCAGCACGGTGTCGGAAGAGACGGGCGAGACGATCCGCAGGCCAGGCGGCCGGTTCGGGGACGTGCATCCCCTCCCCGACCCCGAGGACGTCGAAGAGGGTCTCAGCCCCCGCCAGCAGCAGATCCTCGAAGTCATCAAGGCGTGGATCGACCGCTTCGGCTACCCGCCCAGCGTCCGCGAGATCGGCGAGGCGGTCGGGCTCACCTCCACCTCGTCGGTGTCGCACCAGCTGCGTTCGCTGCAGCGCAAGGGTTACCTGCGCCGCGACGCCAACCGTCCCCGCGCCGTGGGCGTGCTGACCGCGCAGGCCGAGGCCGAGACCACGCCGCTGCCGAAGCCCGCGTACGTGCCCCTGGTCGGCCGCATCGCCGCCGGTGGCCCGGTGCTGGCCGAGCAGTCCATCGAAGAGGTCTTCCCGCTGCCGAAGGACATCGTCGGCGAGGGCGAGGTCTTCCTGCTCAGCGTCACCGGCGACTCGATGGTCGACGCCGCCATCACCGACGGCGACTGGGTGGTCGTGCGCCAGCAGCCGACGGCGAACAACGGCGAGATCGTGGCCGCGATGATCGACGGCGAGGCCACGGTGAAGACGTTCAAGCAGAAGGACGGCCACGTGTGGCTGATGCCGCACAACGAGGCCTACGACCCGATCCCGGGTGACGAGGCGACCATTCTCGGCAAGGTCGTGGCGGTCATCCGCCGTCTCTAGCCGATCGTTCGGTCGTTCGAAACGATCAGCCGGACCGCTTCCGCAGCTTCGTCCAGGCGAACACCACGCCGCCCGCGACGACGACGGCCAGCAGCAGGCCGGGCACCGTGTCCACGCCGCCCTGGCCGGACGACCCGCCGGCCGCCTCCCCGCCGGAACCCGCGGACTGGCCGCCCTCCTCGGCGCTGTCCGCCACCAGGGCCGCCGCACCGCGCACCGCGCGGATCGGGCCGGCACCCTCGGACGCCGACAACAGCGTGCCGTCCGGGTCGAAGGCGATCGCCTCCCCCTGCTGCTCGTCGGGCAGCGGCACACGCACCGGCTCGCGCTGCAGCGCGGCCGCCACGTCCCGGTCGGGGGCCGGGAACAGGTAGGCGTCGGTGTAGGTCCGCAACGCGACGACCTTGCCGTCCGCGCTCACGGCGCCCCCGGTGACCAGCACGGAGCCGAACCCCGCGACCGGTCCGCCCGGCGTGTCCGTGGACTTGATGTTGATCGACCCGACCCGCTCCAGCGGCGTCGGGCCCGGGCTCGCCAGCGGCTTCGCCGGCCGGTAGATCCCCGCCTCGCCCAGCGGGTTCTTGGTGACCAGGTAGGGCGTTCCCGACGCGTCGAGCAGCAGCGCCTCCGCGTCGTGCGGCCCGTCGGGGTAGGTCAGGCGGTAGAGCGTCACCTTGCCCTGCGGCGTCACGGCCAGCAGGGCGATGGTCTCGCGTTGTTTGCGGTTGTCGCCGGTGTCGGCGAGCCAGAACGTGCCGTCCGCGGCACGCGCGAGGTCCTCGACGTCGTACGGGTCGGTCGAGCCGGAGATGACCCGCTGCACCGCGCAGTCCCGGCCCAGCACGAAGATCTGCACCTTCGTGCCGCCATCGTTGATCGCGTACCACCGCGAACCGTCGCTCACCAGGCCGGACAGCTCGCCGAGGCGTTTGTCCGTCACCGAGCACACCGGTTCCGGGGCCTGCGCCGCGTGCGCCGGCCCCGCCAGCCCCAGCAAGACGAGGACTGACAGGACCGGCGCCAGCGCAGCTCTGCGGAAACTCCCATGGCTCACTGGAGCCACGGTACCGATCTCAGGCCGGTGATCCGTTCACGGCGTACGCCTCCAGCGCGGATGCCACGTCCGGGCGAACCCGGGCGCTCAGGCGGGTGCCCTCCGCGAGGTGCTCCTCGGTGAGGACCTCCCCCTCGGAGTGCACGCGCGCCACCAGCTCACCGCGGGTGTACGGCACGAGCGCGTCCACGACCACGTCAGGCCGCGGCAGCCGCTCGGCCAGCGCCTCCAGCAGCTCCGGGACGCCCTCGCCGGTCTTGGCCGACACCACGATCGCGCCCGGCAGCAGGTGCCGGAGGCGGACCAGCGACAGCTCGTCGGCCGCGTCCGCCTTGTTGATCACGATCAGCTCCGGCGGCAGCGGGCTCTCGTGGCTCTTGGTGATCTCGGCGAGCACCTGGCGCACCGCGTTGACCTGCTCCTCCGGCGCCGGGTCGGACCCGTCCACGACGTGCAGCAGCAGGTCCGCGTCGGCCGTCTCGTCCAGCGTCGAGCGGAACGCGTCGACCAGCTGGTGCGGCAGGTGCCGCACGAACCCGACGGTGTCGGTCAGCGTGAACGTGCGCCCGTCCGGGGTGGCCGCCCGCCGGGTGGTCGGGTCCAGGGTGGCGAACAACGCGTTCTCCACCAGCACACCGGCTCCGGTGATGGCGTTGAGCAGGCTCGACTTGCCGGCGTTGGTGTAGCCGACGATCGCGACGCTGGGCACCTCGTTGGCCACGCGGCGGCCCCGCTTGGTCGCCCGGATGGTGTCCATCGCGGCGATCTCGCGGCGCAGCTTCGCCACGCGCTTGTTGATGCGCCGCCGGTCGGTCTCCAGCTTCGTCTCACCGGGACCACGCAGGCCCACACCGCCGTTCGCGCCACCGGCGCGGCCACCGGCCTGCCGGGACAGCGACTCACCCCAGCCCCGCAGCCGCGGGATGAGGTACTGCAGCTGGGCCAGCTCGACCTGCGCCTTGCCTTCGCGCGAGCGCGCGTGCTGGGCGAAGATGTCGAGGATCAGCGCGGTCCGGTCGATCACCTTGACCTTGAGCCGCTCCTCCAGCTGGCGCAGCTGGCCGGGCGAGAGCTCACCGTCGCAGATGACCGTGTCGGCCCCGGTGGCGACGACGATGTCGAACAGCTCGCGCACCTTGCCCGAGCCGATGTAGGTGGCCGGGTCGGGCTTGGAGCGGCGCTGCACGAGACCTTCGAGCACTTCGGAACCGGCGGTCTCGGCCAGGCGTGCGAGTTCGGCGAGCGAAGCCTCGGACTGCTCCGCGGTGCCCTCGGTCCACACACCGACCAGGACCACGCGCTCGAGGCGGAGTTTCCGGTACTCGACCTCGGTGATGTCCGACAGCTCGGTCGACAGGCCGGCGACGCGGCGCAGGGACGCGCGCTCCGACAGTTCCAGGTCACCCGTCGACGGGTCTGCGGTGATGTCTTCGAGGTCTGTGTAGGTCAGTTCTGTCATCGTCCTTCCATGGTCCCACGATTCGCGGGATTGTCCGAATCCTTTAGCGGCTCGGGTACACCGCCACGTAGATCGCGAACTGCTCGGCGCCCTCCGGCGTGGAGCGGTTCTTGAACTCGTCCAGCAGGTCGGCCAGCCGCTGTTCGAACTCTCGCCTGGCCTCGGCGTCCACCCGCACCACCAGCCGCGACTGGTCCAGTTCGCCGCGGTCCAGCTCGGCGATCTCGGCCAGGTAGGCCTCCAGCATCGCCTCGGACAACGCCTCGTCGCCCTCGCCGGACAGGTCCCAGGACTTGCCGGTGGACAGGTACGGGATCTCCTTCGCGCCGCGGTTGCCGCGGCGGGCGGGTTGCGGAGCCAGGAATCCGGTGTCGACCAGCTTTCGCACGTGGTGCAGAGTGGTGGCCGGGTCGCGGCCGAGGCGCTGCGCGATTTCCTTGTTCGTCAACGCCTCCGCATAGGTCAACCGGATGATGCGCAGGCGTATTCCCGAGGCCAGGGCGGCTGCCTCGGCCTCGCTCGCGGGGCGGCGGTCTCGCACCGGCCCAGCGTAGTCGGACGAAGTGATTGACGGATTCCAATCACTGCGTCACCCTATCGGGGTGCCGCGACGCGACTCCCTCTGGTTCCACCCCGGGTTCCGGCTGCTGTGGGCGGGCGACACGGTCAGCCAGGCCGGCACGTTCGTGGGCATCACCGTGCTGCCGCTGCTGGCCGCGACCGTGCTGTCCGCGACGCCCGGCGAGATGGGCCTGCTCACCGCGGCCGAGAACGCCGCCTTCCTGCTGATCGGGCTGCCAGCCGGGGTGTGGGTGGACCGGATGAAGCGGCGTCCGCTGATGCTGCGCGCCGACTTCGCGCGCGCGGCGCTGTTGCTGACGATCCCGCTGGCGTGGTGGACCGGCTGGCTGACCCTGACCCAGCTGGTCGTGGTCGCGTTGCTGGTCAGCGTCGGGACGGTGTTCTTCGACGTCGCCTACCAGTCCTACCTGCCGTCCCTGGTCGGGCGGGAGCACCTGGTGGAGGGCAACGCGAAGCTGCAGGCCAGCCAGTCGGTCGCGCAGGTGGTCGGGCCGGGGCTCGGCGGCGGGCTGACCCAGCTGTTCGGCGCGGCCAACGCGGTGCTCGCGACCGGGGTGGGCTACGTCGCGTCCGGGCTGTTCCTGCTGCGCATCCGCACGCCCGAACCGGAGCCGGAACCGCACGACGGCACGCCCCTGCGCGCGCAGATCGCCGAGGGCCTGCGGTTCGTGTTCGGCAACCCGGCGCTGCGCGCGATCGTGCTGTGCACCGCGAGCGGCAACTTCGCCGGCACGATCGTGATCTCGATGCAGGTCCTGTTCCTCACCAGGGACCTCGGCCTGAGCCCGTCCGGCGTCGGCCTGGTGCTCGCCGTCGCCAGCGCCGGCGGGATCCTGGGCGCGCTCACCGCCGGGTTCTGGACCAGGGTGATCGGGCAGGCCAGGGCGATCTGGCTGGTGCCGATGACCACCTGGCCGCTCCAGCTGCTGCTGCCGCTGTCCCAGCCGGGCTGGTCGGTGGCGCTGGGCGTGCTGGGGATGGTGGCCAGCGGCTACGGCATCGTGGTCTACAACGTCGCGCAGGTCAGCTACCGGCAGGCGATCTGCCCGGACCGGCTGATGGGCCGCATGAACGCGACCGTGCGGTTCGTGGTGTGGGGCACCATGCCGCTCGGCGGACTGGCCGGCGGCCTGCTCGGCGAGCTGATCGGCGTCCGGTCCACCGTGTGGGCCGGGTGCGCGCTCATGGCGGTGACGATGCTGCCGGTGCTGTTCTCCCCGTTGCGGCGGATGCGCGACCTGCCGGTCAGCCCGCCCGCTCCCACCACTGCGGATCCAGCTGACCCCGCGCCACGAACTCCGCCGGGCCCGTCAGCGTCGACGCCCCCCGCTCCACGGTGACCTGGACGCGGCCGCCGGGGATGTCCACAGCGGACTTCCCGGTGTCGGTGCCTGCCAGGTGCAGCGCGGCCGCGACCGCGGCGACCGTGCCGGTGCCGCACGCGCGGGTCTCGCCCACTCCCCGTTCGTACACCCGCATCTTCAGGCGCTGCTCGCCGAGCGGGTTGACGAACTCCAGGTTGACGCCGTCGGGGAAGAAGTCGCTGTCGTAGCGGGGCGCGCGAGTGAGGTCCAGCTCGTCGATGTCGTCGTCCACAATGGACACCAAGTGCGGGTTGCCCACGTTCACCGCGACACCGGAGAAGTTGTGCCCGTCCACGATGGCGACCGAGGCGCCGGTGATCGCGACCGGCCCCATCTGCGTGGTCACCGAGAGATCCTCGTGCACCACCACCTGCCGGTCGCCCGCCCTGGTGCCGATCACGAACTCGCGCCCGGACACCAAGCCCGCTTCGACGAGGTACCGCGCGAACACCCGCGTGCCGTTGCCGCACATCTCGGCGATCGACCCGTCGGCGTTGCGGTAGTCCATGAACCACTCCCCCGCCGAATCGGCCGCGGCGGGCAGGTCCAGAGCCTCCTTGCGCACCACGCGGAGGACGCCGTCGGCACCGAGCCCGCGCTGCCGGTCGCACAGCGCGGCGACCCGGCTCGCCGTCAGGTCCAGCCGGGCGTCGGGGTCGGGGAGCACCACGAAGTCGTTCTGGGTGCCATGCCCCTTGAGGAACTCGATAACCACACGATCAGACTACTGGGCCACCACGGAGAGCACCCGCTCGGCCACGTCAAGATCGGCTCCGTCGAACCACCGGATCCGCGCGTCCCGGCGGAACCAGGATCGTTGCCTGCGAACGAATCGGCGCGTCGCCTGCTTCGTCGCCTCGGCCGCGGCGGCGAAGTCCCCGCCGCCGTCCAGTTCGGCGAGCACCTGCTGGTAGCCCAGCGCGCGGGACGCCGTCTTGCCCTCCCGGAGCCCGCGCTCCACCAGCGAGCGCACCTCGTCGACCAAGCCCGCCGCGAACATGCGGTCCACGCGCAGCTCCACGCGCCGGTCGAGGTCCTCGGTGTCCCGGTCGATCCCGATCATCACGGTGCCGTACCGCGCGGGGCCGGGACGCGGCATGTTCGCGGAGAACGGCTGTCCGGTGATCTCGATGACCTCCAGCGCGCGGACGATCCGGCGCGTGTTGGTCGGCAGGATCGCGGTGGCCGCGGCGGGATCGAGCGTGGTGAGGCGGCTGTGCAGGGCCGCGGCGCCGACCTCGGCGGCCTCGGCCTCCAGCCGCGCCCGCACGGCCGGGTCGGTGCCCGGGAAGCGGAGGTCGTCGAGGACGGCCTGCACGTAGAGGCCGGATCCGCCGGTCAGCACGGGCACCTTGCCCTCGGCCAGCAGGCGCTCGATGACCGCGCGGGCGTCGCGCTGGTAGGCGGCGACGGACGCGGTCTCGGTGACGTCGAGGACGTCGAGCAGGTGGTGCGGCACGCCGCGACGCTCCGCCGCGGAGACCTTGGCGGTGCCGATGTCCATGCCGCGGTAGAGCTGCAGGGCGTCGGCGTTGACCACCTCGCCGCCGACCGCGCGGGCGATCGTGATGGCGAGTTCGGACTTGCCGGTGGCGGTGGGGCCGACGACGGCGATCGGGTTCACCCGCGCTCCCACACCGCGACGTGGTAGCCGACGCCGAACGGCGCCGCGGAGTAGAGCAGTTCGGCGCGCCAGTCGTCGCCGGCGCCCGCCAGCACCTGCCACGGCGCGCGGCCGCCCGCGCCGAGTTCGGCGGCCAGCCCGGGGTCGAGCGCCCGCAGCGCGGCCGTGTCGGCGGTGGCGAGCGCGCGGGCGACCGCGTCGTCGAAGGCGGGGGCGCGCTCGTCTTCGCTGCCCGGGGACTTGGGGCCGTGCCGGTTCGAGCCGTCGCCGAGCACGAGCAGGCCGGTCCGGTCGCCGTGGGCGAGGAGCTTGCCGAGGCGCTCGCACTCGGCCGGATCGCCGTCCACGAGGTGCACCCGCACCGAATCCGCGCCCGCCTGCTCGCGCAGCCAGCCCGCGACGAGGGCGGGCAGCGGGAGTTCGGCCGGGGTCGCGGGCGCCGCGCTCAACGAGACCGGAACGTCGGCTCCGTATCCGCGGAACGACCCGGACGTGGCGGGCTCGATGACCCGTTCGTGGTCACCGGCGCCGACCGCGACCCACTCCCGGGTCACCGCGGCGAGGCGCTCCACCGCCGTGCGGCAGGCCGCGCGCAACGCCTCCAGCTCGGCGTTCGCACCCGGGGACAGCGCGGGCACGAGCAACGGGGGCTGCGGTACCACCACGGCTTGCACGATCACACCCGTCGAGGTTACCGGCAGCCACTCTCGGGCAACCCGCGACCACGGAGAGCAGCGAGATCGACGATCACAGCGATCCCACGCGGCCCGGAAGTAGAATCACCCGCTCCGACCCCCCAACCGAGTACCACGAGCGGCGCTGAACTGCTTGAATGCGGCCAGAGGGAACGAGACCCGCATGACCCGGCCCCGCCCGCCAGCGGGGCGCCCGCCACATGGCGGGCCGACAGGCGATAAGGAGCCTGCGATGTCCGACGAGAACACCGGCACCCCGGCACCCCACCAGGTGCCCCACGGCCACACGCCCGCCGCCGGTCACGGCGCGCCGGTCCCGCCGGCCGAGCCGCACCCCTCCCGCTGGGGCCGGGTGGACGACGAGGGCAACGTCTACGTCCGGACCGCGGACGGGGAACGCGCCGTCGGCGTGTGGCAGGCCGGCTCGCCGGAGGAGGGGCTGCTGCACTACGCGCGGCGCTTCGACGACCTGCGCACCGAGGTCGAGCTGCTCGGCACCCGGCTGTCGTCCGGCGCGGGCGACCCGAAGCACGCGCTCGCCACCGCGACGCAGCTGCGGGAGAGCCTGCCGACGGCGGCGGTGGTCGGCGACCTCGCGGCGCTGTCGGCGCGGATCGACCAGATCGTCGCGCACGCCGAAACCGCGCTGGCGGCGGCGAAGCAGGAGCGCGAGGAGGCCCGCGCGGCCGCGGTCGGGCGCAAGCAGGCTCTGGCCGAAGAAGCCGAGAAGATCGCCGCGGAGTCGGTGCAGTGGAAGGCCGCGGGCGACCGGCTGCGCGCGATCCTCGACGAGTGGAAGACGATCAAGGGCGTCGACCGCAAGACCGACGACGAGCTCTGGAAGCGCTTCTCCAAGGCGCGGGAGGCGTTCAACCGGCGCCGCGGCTCGCACTTCGCCGAGCTGGACAAGCAGCGCGCGGCGGCCAAGGCCCGCAAGGAGGAGCTGATCGCGGAGGCCGAGGCGCTCGCCGACTCGACCGACTGGGGCCCGACCGCGGGGCGTTACAAGGAGCTCATGACGGAGTGGAAGGCCGCGGGGCGGGCGCCCAAGGAGGCCGACGACGCGTTGTGGCAGCGCTTCCGCGCCGCGCAGGACGCGTTCTTCTCCCGCCGCTCGGCGACGTTCTCCGAGCGGGACGCCGAGTTCGCCGCGAACGCCACGCGCAAGGAGGAGCTGCTCGCCGAGGCCGAGAAGATCGACCCGGGCGCCAACCTCGACGCGGCGAAGGCGCAGCTGCGGCGGATCCAGGAGCAGTGGGACGAGATCGGCAAGGTGCCGCGGGAGCGGATCCGCGAGCTGGACGGCCGGCTCAAGGCGGTCCAGGACCGGATCCGCGAGGTCGAAGACAGCCAGTGGCGCCGCAGCGACCCGGAGGCCCAGGCGCGGGCCGCGCAGTTCCGCGAGCGGGTCGAGCAGTTCGAGGCGCAGGCCGCGAAGGCCCGCGCCGCCGGCGACGAGCGGCGCGCCAAGAAGGCCGAGGAGCAGGCGGCCCAGTGGCGCGAGTGGATGCAGGCGGCGGAGCAGGCGGTCGCGGACCGCTGAGGTTTTCGGTTCGCTGAGGTTTCGGTTCGGGTGGCGGCCCCTTCCCGGTGCGGGGAGGGGCCGCCGTCGTTCAGTGGTCCCGGTAGTACTCGCCGATCGCCGTGAACGCGGCCTTCGGCTCCCACGGCAGCTCGCGTCCGTCGCGGTCCTCGAACACCTTCACCACCCCGTAGCTGGCCAGGTCCAGGTCCTCCCGCGGGTCGCCGCCGGGGCGGTGCACGTGGTCGTACAGCGCGAAGGTGAACACGAACGTGCTGTCCACGCCCGCGGCGTCGAACGTCTCCAGCAGTTCGCGCACGTACGCGGCCTGCCCCTGCTCGTCGCGCTCGTACTCGCCGTTCAGCCGGACCGGGCCGCGGTCCTCGTCGTACTCCACCGCGTCCAGCGCGCTCGCCCCCAGGTCGCCCGCGCCGCGGTAGGTCGCCGAGCCGAACTCGGTGATCGCGACGGGCTTGCCCTGCCCGACGAGGGCCCGGACCCCGTCGGCGAAGCGGTCGGCGATCTCGGCCGTCCGGTACAGGTCCACCGAGACGAAGTCGAACAGCGCCCAGTCGACGCGCTCCAGTTGCACGGACGCGTAGGTCACCCGGCCACCGAACCGCTCCCGCACGACGGCGACCGCCTCGGCGAGGAAATCCCCCACCCGGGAACCGAGTTCCGGGATCCGGTCGCGGTTGTCCATCAGGAACGCGATCCGCTCCCGGATGCCGTCGCCGGGCAGGAAACCCTTGTTCATCAGGCTCAGCTCGGCCCCGGCCACGAACACGACCTCGGCTCCCCGCCGTCTGATCCGCTCGGCGCGCTCGGCGCAGTCCGCGAACAGCTTCAGCGTCTCCTCTTCGGTCAGTTCCAACGGGTACGGCGAGAACCAGACCTCCAGCCCCAGCTCGGCCGCGCACGTGGCGGCCACCTCCAGCCGCTCGGGGTCTCCGCCCATGATCCGCACCGCGGTGCAGTGCAGGTCGTCGCGGATGGTCCGCAGCTCGCGCTGGACCTCCTCCGGCTCGAACCGGCTCCGCGAGAACTTCCCGTTCTGCAGGAAGCCGGTGTCATAGCTGATGCCCTTGGCTCGCATGTCCATCTCCTCAAATAGGGTACTGGCCGTACCTTAACATAGATAAGGTACTGTGCGTACCCATGGAGCCGTCCCGGACCCGCAGGCGGGGAGCCGAGCTGGAGGACGCGATCCTCCAGGCGGCGGCGGACGAACTGACCGAGTCCGGGTTCGCCGCGCTGACCATGGACAAGGTCGCCGCACGCGCGGGCACCAACAAGAACGCCCTGTACCGCCGCTGGCCGAACCGGCTGCCCCTCGGGGTCGCCGCCTACCAGCGGCTCACGAGATCCGTGCCGGTGCCGGACACCGGCAACCTCCGCGACGACGCCCTCGCGCTGCTGCGTGGCGCGAACCGGCACTGGAGCTCGCCGCTCGGCGCGATCCTGCGCGAGCTGATCGCCGCGGCCGGGGGCGCGTCGGAACTCTTGGGACAACTGCAGGACCCGGCGGAGGACGCGGCCGCGCCGTGGCTGACGATCCTGGAACGGGCCGTCGAACGCGGTGAGGTGTCACCGGCCGCGCTGCACTCCCGCGTCGCCACGGTGGCGATCGTGTTGCTGCGCAACGAGTTCATGGTGCGGGGCGTGCCCACCGCGCCGGACGAGGTGCTGGTCGAGATCGTCGACGAGGTCTACCTGCCGCTGGTGCGGTCGAAGTGACCCTCCAGCACCGCGAGGTCGCGCACGGCGTAGCGGCGGTGCTCGCACTCCTCGTTCATCACGACGCGCAGGCACTTCCCCACCGGCTGCGGCTCCTCGGGGTAGCCGGGCGCGGGTGAGCGGTGGCAGGGCCGGGACAGCTCCTCGTCGGTCAGGCCGTCGACGATCCGCCGCACGAGCGCCATCCGGTCCGTGCGGACTGCCAGTACTTCGTCGAGCGAGGGCCGCGCGCCGGTGTCGACGCCGAGCAGCTTCTCCGGGTCCGGGTAGGACGTCTGCGGCAGGGCCAGCGGGTGGTAGGGCATCGGCTCGTCGAGGATCGTGCGGCTCACCCAGGCATCGGTCGCGAACACCAGGTGCCGCAGGGTTTCCACGAACGACCACTCGCCGTCGACACGTTCGTGCAGCGCCTCCTCCGGCAGCCGGCGCGCGCGGGCCACGGTGTCCGCCCACAGCGATTCGAGGATGTCCCAACCGGCGCAGAAGTCCGCGGGGCCGTCCATCGCCCGCAGCTGGGTCCGCTCGGGGTGGCGGCGGTCGAGCTCGGCCTCCACGTAGTCCGTCACGTCCACGTCGTTGACCACGAACCGCGCCAGGTCGCCCGAGATGGACACGTCCCACAGGCGCGAGTCGACGATCTTCAGGCGGGTCAGGTCGCAGGCGCGGAAGGTGGAGCCGGTGAGGTCGGTGTCGGCGATGTCCACCCGGTCATGATTGCGCTGTCCGGTGCCGCAGCGCCACGCCCGCGCCGGTCAGGAACGCCAGCGCCGCCGCGCACCCGAGGATCACCGGGGGTGTCGTGACCTGCGTGAGCAGCGCGAACACGTACGGCGCGCAGAAGCCGACGTAGGTCAGCGCCCACCACACCGAGGCCAGGCGGGCCAGGCCCTCGGGCGGGGCGATGCGGGCGATCTCGGTGAGGCCGAAGGTGACGCACAGCCCGTACCCGCAGCCGAGTGCCGCGTCGGCCAGCAACGCGACGGCGGGTTGCGCGGACACAGCGGCGGCGAGGCCGAGGAGCATCCCGGTGCCGACCGCGGCGAGCCCGATCAGCGCGGGCAGCAGGATCGCGCGTGCGGCGAGCCTTCTGCCGACCGGCTGGATCAGCAGCCCGCCCCCCAGCACGACGGCGATCGCGACGCCCGCGAAGACCGTCTCGGCGTCGCCGAGGCGCGACTCCACCAGCGACGGCAGCACGGCGAACCCGGTCGCGGGCGCGGCGAACACCCACGGCGCCACCGGGACGACCATCCGCCGGAAGCGCGGGTCGCGGATGCCGGTCACGCGCTTGCCGGGCTGCGTCCGGGGCGCGGTCTCGGGCACCTTGAGGGCCGCGACGAGGACGACCGCGGACAGCGCGAGGTGCGGCAGGTAGGCGACGTCCAGCGGCGCCCACTGCGCGATCAGCGCCGCGACCAGCCCGCCGATCCCGAAACCGGCGGAGAGGAACAGGCTGGCCCGGCGCGCCCCGGTCCCCTCGACCGCGTCGTCGTGCGGCGGGTGGGAGAGCTCCTTGACCCAGGCACTGCCCGCCGCGAGGACCGCCCCCATGGCGAACCCTGAGGCGAAGCGCCCCACGCCCAGCCACGGCACGCCCACTTCGCCGAGCAGCAACGCGCCGGTCGCGAGCACCGAGAGGACGACCGCGCCGAGCACCACGGGCCGCCGACCGTAGCGGTCCGCGCCGGGGCCACCGAGCAGCAGACCGGGCACGAGGCCGAGGACGTAGATCGCGAAGAGACCGGTCACGGTCGGCGCGGAGAGCCCCATCTCACGCCGGTAGGCCCCGAGCAGCGGCGAGAACTGGTTGGCGCCCCACCCCACGGCGGTGATCAACCAGGCGGCCCGCGGCCAGGCCCGCCAGGTCGCGGGCCGCACGGCACACTCCGTCATACCCCGGTTCTAACCCGCACCGCTTCGGAGGGAGCGGGGTGTTCACGATTTCCGAACGGTTCTGCGGGGGCCGGGCGGCCTGGTGGCTGCTGCGGGTGGCCGCACTGGCTGCCGCGGGCGCCGCGGCGCCTGCCGCAGGCGGGCGTGGGTGGGGCGAAGCGGCGGCTGCCGCCCGCAGCGCGTGGCGGCGGGCAGCACGTGCCTACGGCAGCGGATGGCAACCGCACGCAGCACGTGCGGCCGCGCGTGGTGAGGGGCAGCGGGTGGTGAGGGGTAGTGCGATGGCTGCGGCAAGCGGCGCGGTGCTGCCGCAGGCAGCGGTAGCCGTCACGGGTGGCAGTGGGGGTGGCAGCGGTGGCCGTCGCGGGTGGCTGTGGGGGTGGCGCGGTGCTGCCGCAGGCAGCGGTGGCCGTCACGGGTGGCAGCGGGTGGATGCAAGGGTGGCGCCGTGCTGCCGCAGGCAGCGGTAGCCGTCGCGGGTGGCAGCGGTGACTGTGAGGGGTGGCGCGATGGCTGCCGCAGGCGGCACGTGGCTACCGCAGGCACCGTTCCGGACGGCCGCCGGGGCCTCGCGGGCGTTGCTTGGGGGCGGCTGCAACCGCCGGCGTCGGCCATGGAAGCGGGGGACGGCAACCGCGGGTGGTAGATCACCTTGGCGTACCTCGCGCCGTGGGCTTACCGTCGGGGCGTGGACCTGCGCCGCCTTGCCTCGTTTCTGGCGGTGGCCGAAGAAGGGCACTTCGGCCGGGCCGCGGCGCGCCTCTTCCTCTCCCCGCCGGCCGTGACCGCCCACGTCCAGCAGCTCGAGCGCGAGCTGGGCGTGCCGCTGTTCGAGCGCGCCCCGGTGCGGCTCACCCCGGCCGGGCACCGCTTCCTGGGCCACGCCCGCGGCCTGGTCGACGCGGCCAACGCCGCCATCACCGACATGGCGGACCTCGCCGAGCACACCGACACCCTGCGCGTCGGCGTGATGGGGCACGGCTCGGCCGAGCTGACCCCGGCCGTCATCGCCGCGTTCCGGCACCTCCGGCCGCACGTGCGCCTCACCCTGGAGGCCCTCACCTTCACCGAGCACACCAGCGCACTGCTCGAACACCGCGTCGACGTGGCCTTCGTCCGGCCCGCGGTCACCGACGAGCGCATCACCGTCGACGTGCTCACCACGGAGGCCCGCATCGTCGTCATCCCGGCGCACTCCGAACTGGCCGCCGCCGACGAACTCCGCCTCGCCGACGTCCTGGACCTGCCGTTCGTCGCGCTGCCGCCGCACACGCCGCGGCCGTTCACGGACTACCTGTACTTCACCGAGGCCCGCGGCGGCGAGGCCCCACGCCCGGGACCGGACCACGCGGTCACCCCGCAGGAGGTGCTGATGAGCGTCGCGGCCGGGCGGGGCGCCGGTTCGGCCCTCAGCTCGTTCGCGCGCTTCTACCGCTGGCCCGGCACGGTGTGCGTGCCGGTCGTGGACGCGCCGTGGGACCACAGCGTGCTCGCCACCCGCACCGGTGACCGCGACCCGCACGTGCAGCTGTTCCGCGGCCTCGCCCGGTCGCTGGCCCCGCGGTTCGCCTCAGGTGCGGGACCAGGCGGTGCGCATCCACTGGGCGGCCAGCAGGATGGTCGCGACCAGCGCGATCACCATGCCGATGCCGGGGCCGCGCCCGGTGGCGCCGTTGGCGACTGAGGACTGCTGCGACCAGATCGCCAGCAGCCCGTCCACCGAGGCGAACCAGCCGCCCATCGCGCACACCCAGGACAGCCACCAGCGGCGCGTCATCAGCGTCAGCGCGGAGGCCAGCACGCCGATCACCGTGGACGTGACCGCGAACAGCTGCGGGATGCCGCCGCCCTGCCCGAGCAGCACCTGCCAGCCCACGTGCGGGCCGACCCACGGCAGCAGCTGCCCCACCAGCAACACGAACACCAGCACCGCGATGACGAACCCGCGGCGGCCCAGCTCGACGGTGCGGGAGGCCTTGGTGACGACCTCGTCGACGTCGGTGCCCAACCGGTCGTAGTCGCTCTCGCTCACAGCCCGCACCCGCCCGTCGTCACCGGCTGGGGCGCCGGGCGGCCGAACGAGGGCAGCCCGAGGCTGACCCCGTCGGTCTTGGGCCGGCGGCCCGCCTCCACGTTGTCACCGGCGCGGGTGCGCCGGTGCGTAAGCAGGTCACCGTCGGCGACGAGGTGGTGCGGCGCGCCGTAGGTGACCACGGTTTCGACCACGTCACCCGGCCGCACGGACCCGTCGATGGCGGACCCGGTCGGCGTGAAGTGCACCAGCCTGCCGTCGCGGGCGCGCCCGCTCATCCGCCGGGTCTCGGTGTCCTTGCGGCCCTCGCCCTCGGCGACCAGCAGCTCGACCTTGCGCCCGACCAGCTTCTTGTTCTCGTCCCAGGCGATCTCGTTGACCAGCTCGACGAGCCGGTCGTAGCGCTCCTGCACGACCTGCTTGGGCAGCTGGTCCGGCAGCTCGGCGGCCGGGGTGCCGGGGCGCTTGGAGTACTGGAAGGTGAACGCGCTGGAGAACCGGGCCTCGCGCACGACGTCGAGCGTGGCCTGGAAGTCCTCTTCGGTCTCGCCGGGGAACCCGACGATGATGTCGGTGGTGATGGCCGCGTCCGGGATCCGGTCGCGCACCTTGTCCAGAATGGACAGGAACCGGCTCGACCGGTAGGAGCGGCGCATCTCGCGCAGGACCCGGTCCGAACCGGACTGCAGCGGCATGTGCAGCTGCGGGCAGACGTTCGGGGTCTCGGCCATCGCGTCGATGACGTCGTCGGTGAACGCGGCCGGGTGCGGCGAGGTGAACCGGACCCGCTCCAGGCCGTCGATGCCGCCGCAGGCGCGCAGCAGCTTCGAGAAGGCGTCCCGCTCGCCGAACTCGACGCCGTAGGAGTTGACGTTCTGCCCGAGCAGCGTCACTTCCAGCACGCCCTCGGCGACGAGCGCCTCGACCTCGGCCAGGACCTCGCCTGGCCGCCGGTCGCGCTCCTTGCCGCGCAGCGACGGCACGATGCAGAAGGTGCAGGTGTTGTTGCAGCCCACGGAGATCGAGACCCAGCCCGAGTAGGCCGACTCGCGCCGCGCGGGCAGCGTCGAGGGGAACGTCTCCAGCGACTCGAGGATCTCCACCTCGGCCTCGGCGTTGTGCCGGGCGCGCTCCAGCAGCACCGGCAGGGCGCCGATGTTGTGGGTGCCGAACACGACGTCCACCCACGGCGCGCGCTTGACGATCTCGCCGCGGTCCTTCTGGGCGAGGCAGCCGCCGACGGCGATCTGCAGGTCCGGGTTGGCGTCCTTGGCCGGGCGCAGGTGCCCGAGGGTGCCGTAGAGCTTGTTGTCCGCGTTCTCGCGCACCGCGCACGTGTTGAACACGACGAGGTCGGGCGCGTCGTCGGCGCCGGCCGGAACGTAGCCCGCCTCCTCCAGCTGGCCCGCGAGCCGCTCGGAGTCGTGCACGTTCATCTGGCAGCCGAACGTGCGGATCTGGTAGGTTTTGCCACCGTTCATCGGGCACCGTGTTCGCTGGTAAGACAAGCCATGACGGTTACCAGCGTAACTCTTCGGGGTTGCCCGCCTTCGCGCGCGTCAGCGTTCTTGCTTCCGGCGGCGGAGCCGCCGCACCACCTGCGCAGCCGGCACCGCCCCGGGTTTGAGCCGGCGCCGCCGCGCGGAGCGCGTCCGTTGAGGGTGGTGGTGGGCGACGCAGATGGAGGCCGCCGCGCGCAGCGCGTCCGTTGAGGGTGGTGGTGGGCGACGGGTGGGCGGTTCCTGGCGAGGACAGCGCCGACGCGGTGGTTCACACTGCCGCGCGGAGCGCGTCCGTCAGGGGTGGTGGCCGGGCCGGCGGGTGGGAATTCATGCGGAGGCGATCCCACAGCCAGGGGCCGCCTGGAATCGAGGCCGCCGCGCGCAGCGTGTCCGTTGAGGCTGGTGGCGGCCAGACGGGAGGGGCCACCACCCGCACCGCCACGCAGGGCGTGTGGACAGGCCTAAGTTCGCAGCGCTACGTACCAGCCTTCGGGGATCGGGCCGGGCAGCAGGTCCGGGATGAACGTGCAGATGTGGCCCGGCCAGGACGGGAGCTGCGACTGGCAGTCCGCCTGCGTCGGGTACGGGCCGGCTTTCAGGCTGACCCCGTCGGCGTGCGCGGCGGGCGCGGCGAGCGTGCACAGCCCCGCGCCGAGCACGAGCGCGGCGGCCGTCTTGCGGAGGTTGCGTGCGGTCACGAACCGAGTATCGAACGTGACGACGCCGAGCGCAGCGGCGTGCCCCGTTCGAGCGAAGCGACCCCGTCCGAACTGCACCGCTCGCCTGACTACAGTTACCGGCACCCGGGGTCACCGTGCGTCCGGAACCGGCCAAAACGGATGACACCTAGGTTGCGTTTGATTCGATTTACGGGCGCGGGGGCGCGTCACGGTGTTAGATCGCCGAGTGAGCCTGGCTATGGAGGGCAGATGAGCACAGCTACGTCAGCACCAGCGATGATCAGGGCTGCGGGCGTGAACAAGTTCTTCGGTGACCTGCACGTGCTCAAGGACATCAACCTCGAGGTGCCCAAGGGCCAGGTCGTCGTGGTGCTCGGCCCGTCCGGGTCCGGCAAGTCGACGCTGTGCCGCGCGATCAACCGGCTGGAGCCGATCAACTCCGGCGAGATCGAGGTGGACGGCCAGCCGCTGCCCGCGGAGGGCAAGGCCCTGGCCGCGCTGCGCGCCGAGGTCGGCATGGTGTTCCAGTCGTTCAACCTGTTCGCGCACAAGACCATCGTCGAGAACGTGATGCTCGCGCCGGTGAAGGTCCGCAAGATCGGGCAGGACGAGGCGCGCAAGACCGCGATGCAGCTGCTGGACCGGGTGGGCATCGCGAACCAGGCGCAGAAGTACCCGGCTCAGCTGTCGGGCGGTCAGCAGCAGCGTGCGGCGATCGCGCGGGCGCTGGCGATGAAGCCGAAGGTGATGCTGTTCGACGAGCCCACCTCGGCGCTGGACCCGGAGATGGTCCAGGAGGTTCTGGACACCATGACCGGGCTGGCCAAGGAAGGCATGACGATGCTCGTGGTCACGCACGAGATGGGCTTCGCCCGTCGCGCGGCGAACCGCGTGGTGTTCATGTCCGACGGGGAGATCGTCGAGGACGCGTCGCCGGACGAGTTCTTCACCAAGCCGAAGTCGGACCGCGCCAAGGACTTCCTCGGCAAGATCCTGACGCACTAGTTGAGTTCCCGCGGCGCCCGGCAGGCGCCGCTCGATCCCGGGAGAACAGGAATCCAGATGAAGATCCGCACCCTGGCAGCGGGCCTGCTGGTCGGCGCCCTGACGCTGACCGCTTGTGGCAAGGAGGGGACCCCCTCCGGCGGCACCGGGGACACCGGAACCGACGCCGCCGCGCTGCCCACCTACACGGTGGCCCAGAACGTGGACGTGGCCGGCTCGCCGACCTTCGCCAAGATCAAGGGCGCAGGCAAGCTGACCATCGGCGTGAAGGACGACCAGCCGGGCCTGGGCCTGAAGGACCCGACGACCGGCAAGTTCCAGGGCTTCGACATCGAGATCGCGAAGATGGTCGCCGCGGGCCTCGGCTTCGACGAGAGCAAGATCACCTTCACCACGGTCGACTCGGCCGCGCGTGAGGCCGCGATCACCAACGGCAACGTCGACTACTACGTCGGCACCTACACCATCACCGACAAGCGCAAGGGCCAGGTCTCCTTCGCCGGCCCGTACTTCATGGCCGGGCAGGACCTGCTGGTGCGCAAGGACGACACCTCGATCACCGGCCCGGAGACCCTGAAGGGCAAGAAGGTCTGCTCGGTGACCGGGTCGACCCCGATCCAGCGCGTGCGCGACCAGCAGCTGACCGAGCCCGCGAACATCGTGGAGTTCCAGAAGTACTCGCAGTGCGTCGAGAAGCTGATCACCAAGGAGGTGGACGCCGTCACCACCGACGACGCCATCCTCAAGGGCTTCGCCGCGCAGGACCCGGACAACCTGAAGGTCGTCGGCAAGACGTTCTCGCAGGAGCCGTACGGCATCGGCCTGCCCCGTGACGACGCCGCGCTGCGCGGCAAGGTGGACGACCTGCTGCAGGCCGCCATCGACGACGGCACCTGGCAGAAGATCTACGACGCCACCCTCGGCAAGTCCGGCTCGGCCGCGACGCCGCCGGCGATCCAGCGCTACTGACACTCCTCTGTGGCCGGTGAGCGCGAGCGCGCTCACCGGCCACACCCGTTTCCACCCATCAATCGAACCGCGGCGGGGAAGGCCCGATGGACGTCCTGCTCGACAACTTGGACCTCTACGGTCCGTTCTTCTGGACCACGATCAAGCTGTTCCTGATATCCGGTGTGGCGAGCCTGATCTTCGGCACGTTCCTGGCCGGCCTGCGGGTCAGCCCGGTCCCGGTGTTCCGCGCCGTCGGCGCCACCTACGTGACACTGCTCCGCAACACCCCGCTGACGCTGGTGTTCGTGTTCCTGGTGTTCGCCTACCCGCTGCTCGACATCCTCGACCTGAGCTACTTCACCGCCGCGGTCGTGTCGCTGACGCTCTACACCTCGGCGTTCATCTGCGAGGTCGTCCGCTCGGGCATCAACACCGTCCCCGTCGGCCAGGCCGAGGCCGCCCGCGCGCTGGGTCTGACCTTCACCCAGATCCTCGGCCAGATCGTGCTGCCGCAGGCCATCCGCTCGGTGGTGCCGCCGCTGATGAGCATGCTCATCGCGTTGCTGAAGAACACCACCATCGCCGCCGGGTTCTCCGTCGCCGAAGCGGGCGCGATCCGGCAGTACCTGTCCGAGCGCGGTGACAACCAGCTGGTCGGCCTGCTGTGGGTCGCCCTCGGGTTCATCATCCTGGTCGCGGTCCTGTCGTTCATCCAGCGGACCCTCGAGAAGCGCTGGAGCGTGGCGCGATGAGCAACGTCCTGTTCGACGTCCCCGGTCCCAAGGCGCGTGCCCGCCACCGGGTGCTGGCCGTGGTCGGCAGCCTGATCGTGGCCGCGGTGATCGCCTACATCATCTGGCGCTTCATCGACAGCGGCCAGTTCTCCGCGCGGCGCTGGGAGTGGCTCCAGTACGCCCAGGTCCAGCGCGACCTCGTGGACGCGTTGCTGGCCACGTTGCAGGCCTTCGCGCTCGGCGCGGTCCTGGCGCTGGTGTTCGGCGCGATCTTCGCGGCCGGGCGGCTGTCCGACCACGCGTGGGTGCGCGGCGTCTCCACCGCCGTCGTCGAGTTCTTCCGCGCCATCCCGCTGCTGATCCTGATGTTCCTCTTCTACTACGGCGCACCGGTGCTGGGCGTGTCCCTGCCGCCGTTCGCCGCCGTGGTGCTGGGCCTGACCCTGTACAACGGGTCGGTGCTGGCGGAGGTCTTCCGCGCCGGCATCCTGGCGCTGCCGAGGGGCCAGAGCGAGGCGGCGTACGCGCTGGGCATGCGCAAGACGCAGGTGATGACGCTCGTCCTGATCCCGCAGGCGGTCCGGTCGATGCTGCCGACCATCATCAGCCAGCTCGTGGTGCTGCTCAAGGACACCGCGCTCGGGTTCCTGGTCACCTACCCCGAGCTGCTGTACTACGCCCGCTACATCGGCTCGCAGGGCACCTTCGGCCGCCCGATCGTGCCGTCCACGCTGGTGGTCGCGGCGATGTACATCGCGTTGTGCCTGCTGCTCACCGCGCTGGCGAACTACATCGAACGCCGCCAGCGGCGCAGCAAGAAGCACGTGGAAGTCCAGCGCCCGCCGACGACGGAGGACGTCGTGGGCGTGGCCTGAACCAGGCGGGAACGAGGGGCGTGACGGCTGCCGCCACGCCCCTCTTTTCGTTTCCGCACCGTCACCGCCGTGCCCGCGGATAACATGGATCATCCGCTGGTCCTGGCCGGGAAGTGACGCCACATGGGAAACCACCTCGAAACGTTCGCCAAGATCATCGGCAAGCTGAAGACGCCGCTCACGCTCGCCGGCCTGGCCGTGGTGATCCTCTACCTGCTCTACCAGCAGGTGCTCAACCTCAGCGTGTTGTCCCCGCTGCAGGGCAACGAGACGTTCACGCTGGTCGATTCGATCGTGTCGAAGGTGTTCTGGCTGGCCGTGGTGGCCGTGGTGTTCGGGTTCGCCGGATTCGTGCTCACCGCGCTGCTCCCGCGCCGCACCCGGCCCAAGCAGGCGGTGGTGTCCCTGGTGGGCACCGCGCTCGACCCGGAACTGTCCAGTCCGGCCGCCAACCCGCCCACGGACAACCGGTACGAGGTGCTCGAGCAGAAGTTCGAGGTCGGCGCGATCGACTGCAAGTTCGTCAACCGCGGGGACGCGACGGCGTTCCTCGATTCCTTCTCGGTGCTCGTCAAGGGCGTCACCGTCGACCGGGCGCCGGTGTTGTCCTACAGCTACGCAGTGCGAGGCCAGTCCGTGGTCGTCTCGGCGCGCAACGCGGGCTGGGGTGCGGCCAGGCGGATGCGCCTGCGGCTCGTCGACCCGGTTCTGCCGGACCTGTTCCCCGCGCAGTCGGAGGTGACGGTTCCCGTCGTGGAGCCGGGGGCGACGGTTCCGGTGCTCCGCCTCGACCCGGACCCCGCCATCGCCGGCGCGATCGGCGACCTCAGGCGACGGCGGGCGGAGTTCCTGGGCAACGTCGCCGAAGCGATGCAGCGGGAGGACGACTCGATCCGCGCGTCGGCAGACTTCCGGACATTGCTGTCCCACCACGAGCGCTGGCACGTCGGCGAGTACTTCGAGAACCTCCCCCGCGGTGACAGCCCGCGCCAGCAGTGGCACCTCCGCTACGTCGGCGCTCTCCCGGAGACGGCGGCGGTGCCGGTCGGCATCACCGTGACGGGGAGCTACGAAACCGAGGACGGGAACTCCCACGAGATCACCCGCACCGACGTGCGGTGCGCAATCGACGAACCGGTCTCGCCGGGGGTGCTCTGGCTCGGCGACCACGGGTTCTCCTACGAGTTCCACGAGGTCAGCCACAACGCGGTACCCCCGTCCACGGTGCACGCGGTGGTGCTCGACGCGGAGCCCGGACAGCGGCGGGACTACGCGTTGTCCAGGGCGATCGAACCCGGCGGTGTGGAGCGCTTCCACGTCGCGCTCGCCTCCGTCAAGTCGGCCACGTACGAGATCGCCCTGGGCTTCCGCGTCGACGGGCGCGAGCACATCTGGTCGAAACCGATGCCGGTCCGGCTGGAGCGCCTGCACGGCTCCGCTCTGCCGGACAACTTGACCGACGGCGCGTCCTTCGAGGTGCGGGACGGCCGCCTCGTCCTCGGCGGCCGCCGGACGTCGCCCTGGTGGTGACCGCGTCAGTCGGCGTCGGCGCAGAGCCAGTCCAGCACCACGGCCGCCGTCCAGCTCTGGTCGGTGCTGCCCAGCGGTTCGCCGGTGAAGGGCTCGTAATACTCGCCGAACGCGCCGTCGTCGGTCAGCCGCAGTCCGGCCTCCCGCAGCTTGCGAGCCCGCTCGTGCCAGCCGCGGCGCTCGAAGGCCCACCCGAACAGCCAGTTCACCACCGGCCACTGTGGACCGCGCCAGTACTGGCGCGGGTTGAAGCCCGGCCGCATCGGTGACACCGACGGCGGCACTGGCGCCAGCAGGCCGGGGTGGCCGCACCAGCGGTCGCTGTCCAGCAGCGACAGCAGGCGCAACTGGACCTCGTCCGGCGCGCCGCCGCACAGCAGCGGCGCGAACCCGGCGATCGTCTGCGTGTCGAGCCACCGGTTGGCGCGCAGGTCCCGGTCGCGGGCCATGCCGGACACCGCGTGGCAGCTCGCCGCCACCGCGTCCCGTGCCCGCGACGCCCACAGCGCCAGATCCGCGAGCTTGTCCTCGGCCTGGCCGAACTCCGTGCCCAGCTCGATCAGCACGTCGCAGGACACCGCGAACAGCGCGGTGATGAACACGTCGCCGACCAGGAAGCTGGAGCGGCGCACGATCTCCTTCTGGTCGTAGCCCGCGCGGCGCATCTCCTCGATGAGCCACAGGTAGCGGTCGTACTCCTTGTCGGTCGGCCGCTCGCTCGGATCGCCGATGACGCGCACGTCCTTGCGCACGTACGGCGGCAGCTCGTCGCCCGGGTTGACCGCCGCGTAGGGCACGTCCCAGCGCGGCGAGTTGTCCATTCCGGACTCCCACCCGTGCACGATCGCGATCAGCCCGCTCGACCCCGGGGTGCGGTACTCGACGAGCCAGCGGTGCCAGGAGTACAGCCTGGGCCAGATCGAGCGGGCGAACCGCTCGGCGTCGGCGCGGTCCTCCGGCGAGGACGTGCGCGCGATCTCCAGCATCCGCTGCACCGCGATCGCGTGCACCGGCGGCTGGCAGATGCCCGAGGTGCGCACGTCGCGCGGCCCGTCGACCGCCGTGTCGGTGCCCCAGCGGTCCGGGCCCGGGAAGTACGCGTCGTCGTCGGTGAAGACGATGTGCGGCACCATCCCGTTGCGCCACTGCGCCTTGAACAGGGTCTCCAGCTCGGCGACCGCGCGCGGCAGGTCGAGCCGGGCCAGGCCGATCGAGATGAACGCGGCGTCCCAGCTCCACATGTGCGGGTAGAGCCGCGGCGCCGCGGTGATCACGGCACCGGTGTCGTTGTCCCTCAGCACTCGTGCGGCCCGCGCGGCCAGGGTGGGCCTGGCGTAGCGGACCGGTCTTCTGCCGCCGGCGGCTCCTTCGCAGGGACTGGTGACGTCGACGGTCATCTACTTCGCCTCCAACAGGAGCTGGGTTTCGGGGTCGTACCACCGGCACTGCTCCGGTGGCAGGCCCAGCGTCAGGGTCTGGCCGGGCTCGGCGCGGAAACCAGCCGCGGCCTGCACTTTCAGCACCTGCCCGCACAACTCCGTGGTGAGCAGCGTCGAGGAGCCCAGCGGCTCGTACACCTGCACCTCGCAGCGCAGGCCGTCCGCGCCGGGCGCCACCGTGATCGACTCCGGCCGGATGCCGAGCCGCAACTCCTTGCCCCCGAACGTCTTCAGCGCGCCCGGGACCGGCAGCGTCTGGCCGCCGAAGTCGATCCGCGAGCCGTCGTCGCTGACGGTGCCGGTGAGGAAGTTCATCGGCGGGCTGCCGAGGAAGCCACCGACGAACTCGTCCGCGGGCTCGGTGTAGACGGCGACCGGGTCGCCGCACTGGGCGATGCGGCCGTCGCGCATGACGGCGACCCGGTCGCCCAGCGACAGCGCCTCGACCTGGTCGTGCGTCACGTACAGGGTGGTCACGCCGATCTCGTTGACCAGCTTCTTCAGCTCCGCGCGGAAGGACAGCCGCAGCAGGGCGTCCAGGTTGGACAGCGGCTCGTCCATCAGCAGCACGTCGGCGTCCATCACGATCGCCCGCGCCACCGCGACGCGCTGCCGCTGGCCGCCGGACAGCTTCGCCGGGTACCGGTCCAGGTAGGGCGTGAGCTGCAGCAGCTCCGCGGCCCACTCGACCTTCTTGCGCACCTCGTCCGCGGGCACGCCGTGCACCCGCAGGCCGAAGCCGATGTTGTCGGCGACCTTCTTGTTGGGGAACACCGCGTAGGACTGGAACACCATGGACAGGTTGCGCCGCCGCGGTTCCAGGTAGGTGACGTCCCGGCCCCCGATCACGATCTGCCCGGCGTCCGGGGTCTCCAGCCCGGCGACCATCCGCAGCAGCGTGGTCTTGCCGCAGCCGGACGGGCCGAGCAGGACCATGAACTCGCCGTCGGCCACCTCCAGCGACACCTCGTCGGTGGCGCGGGCGGTGCCGCCCGGGTAGGTCTTCACGAGCTCGTGCAAGACGACCTCAGCCATTGCGCTCCCTCATCGCAGCGTGGTCCCCCACATGTTCACCAGGTACCGGCGCATCACGAAGATGAACACCAGCGCGGGCAGGATCAGCGCGAAGCCGCCGGCGAACCGGTAGGCCTGCGGCGCCTCCCCGAGCGAGGCCAGCACCTGGGCGGGCAGCGTCCGGTGCCCGAGCGTGATCACGGCGGCGCCGAGGATCTCGTTCCAGGACAACACGAACGTGAAGATCGAGGACGCGGCCAGACCCGGCAACGCCATCGGGAACACGACCCGGCGCGCCGCCTCGAACCGGCTGCAGCCGAACACCTGCGCCGCTTCCTCCACGTCGGTGGGCACCGAGACGAAGATGCTCGCGCTGATCAGCACGGTGGTCGGCATCGCGAGCGTGGTGTGCAGCAGCGTCACCGAGAACACCGTGTCGTAGACGCCGGTGTTCAGGAACATCGTCGCCAGCGGCACGGACAGCACCACGATCGGCAGCGCGCGGGCCAGGAGCATGAACACCTGGTAGGCGTCCTTGCCGCGGAACACCTGCCGCGCCAGCGCGTACCCGGCGGGCGCGCCGACCAGCAGCGACAGCACCACCGTGTAGACGCCGACGAGCAGCGAGTTGCCCAGCGCCGGGATGGTGCCGGTGGCCTGGACGAACGCCAGCAGCGTGTCCCCGGAGAACCCGCTCGGGATCAGCGGTTTCGGGAACTCCAGCAGCGCCTGCGGCGAGGACACCGCGGCCAGGCCGATCAGGACCATCGGCACGAGCATGAACAGGCTGATCAGGATGCACGCGACCTGGACGGCGACCGCGCGGCGACGGCGGCGACGCAGCGGCGTCCGGTCGATCGGGGGCAGGGTCGTGGTCACTTGGCCGCCTCCTGCTGCCGCATGGTGCGCAGGTAGAACAACGCCGTCGCCAGGGACAGCGCCAGCACGACGAGCGCCGCGGCGCTGGCGACCGCCGGGTTCTGCAGGTTCACGTACCACTGGTAGGTCTCCCCGACCAGCAGCGGGAAGTCCCGGCCGGTGAGGGCCTGCGCCACCGCGAACGCCTGCAGCGCCAGGATCGTGCGCAGGATCAGCGCCACCTGCAGGCTCGGCTTGAGCTGCGGCAGGGTCACGTGCCACAGCCGCTGCCAGGCGCTCGCGCCGAACACCTGCGCGGCCTCGTCGAAGTCCTTGGGCACCATCTGGATGCCGGCCACGACGATGACGAACACCAGCGACGTGGCGCGCCAGATCTCCGCGATCACCACGGCCAGCAGCATCGTGCCGGTGTTGGTGTAGGTCAGCCACTGCACGCCGGTGTCCGAGACGCCCCACGACACCAGCAGCGAGTTCAGGTAACCGCGGCTGTCGAACACCGACAGCCACACCAGGCCGGCGGCCAGCTCGGACACCGCGAGCGGGATGGTCCACAGGTAGAAGTGGCCGGACAGGAACTTCGGCCGGGCCTGCACGAGCAGCGCCATCGCGACGGCCAGCACGAGCTGGACCGGCACCACGATGACGATCAGCAGCAGGGTGTTGCGCAGCGCCCGCAGGAAGTACGGGTCGCCGAAGAGCCGCTCCCACGCGGCGAGCGTGAAGCCGGAATCGTCGGTGAACGCGGAGATCAGCGCCTGGATCACCGGCCAGCCGAACAGGGCCAGCATGAAGACGATCGACGGCGCGAGCAGCAGCCACGGCGAGCCGGACAGGCGGCGGCGCTTCGCCACCGGGGTCTGGACCGGCGCGGGTGCGGTGGTCACGGCCATGTCAGCCCACCTCGCAACGCTCGGACGGCGGATCGGGCGCCCAGCACGGCACCTTCAGGTCGTCGAACACCTTCTGCAGCACCCGCGCCTGACTGTCCAAAGTCGACTGGATGTCGGCGCCGCCGAGGACGATCGCCTGGAACGAGTCCTTGAACGCCTTGGTGACCTCGCCCTCGCGGGTGCCGAGGCCGACCGGCAGCAGCGACAGGACCGAGCCCGGCGCGTCCCGCTGGCGCTGCACCGCGCCGGCCTCCATCTGCAGCGCGGGCGGCAGATCCGCGGGGATCTGCGCGTCGACGACCGGGAAGAACCCGTTCGAGCGCAGCAGCCCGACCTGCGCCTGCGGGGTCGACAGGGCCTGGATCACCTGCTCGGCCTGGCGGCGGTCGGTGCTGCCCTTCGGGATCGCGAGACCGAGCACGACGGCCATGTAGCCGAGGCCGCGGGGGCCGCGCGGCGCGGGCAGCATGCGCCACCGCCGCGGCTCGTCGCCGGGCGCGGAGACCAGGCGCGCGACGTGGTCCCAGCCGACTTTCACCGCACCGGCCTGCAGCGGCTCCTGCATGAAGTCGTAGGTGGTGCTGGACGGGCTGGTGTTGGCCCACAGCTCCTTGAGGTACTGCCACGCGGTGACGGCCTCCGGCGAGCGGAAGGTGGTGATCTGGCCGCCGGTGAACGAGGGCAGCAGGTAGCCCTGCAGGAACCGGTGGATGAGCCCCTTCGGCCCGCACGGCAGGCCCAGCACCGGCTGGTTGCCGTTGGCGCGGCGGGCGGCGATGGCCCAGTCCAGGAGCTGGTCGTAGGTCAGCGTCTCCGGGTCGGCGCCCGGCGGCAGGTGCGCCAGCGCGTCCTCGTGCGCGGCGAGCACGAAGCTGGCCTGCGCCCACGGGACGTACCAGGACTGCTGAGTGCCCGCCCTGGCCAGCGCCCGGAACTCCTCGGGAATCCCCTGGCCGGACGGCACCGCGGAGACGTCTTCGAGGTACTCCCCCGCGAGTGGCGCGAGGTCGCTGTGCGAGCCGCCGAGCAGGCCGACCTGGGTGCGCCCGGCGCCGACCTGGCTCTGCACCTGGCTGGCGAACGGGCCTTCTTCAATCGTGACGTAGCTCACCGAGCCCGGGACCGCGCCGGCCAGGAACGAGCGGAAGCGCTCGGCCTCGGCGACCGGCCGGAACTGCGTGGACAGGAAGACCATGCCGCCGCCGCCCGTGGTCGCGAAGCCGACGCACCCGGCGGCCGTGGACGCGGCGCCGGCCAGGAAAAGACCCCGGAGGACGGTACGACGGGTGGGGCCGCTGCCGGTCAGGCGGGCCGCGCGCATTCTTTTCCACCCCAGATTTCGCCGTCTACACTTCTGTCAGGTCATTGAACATAAGTCCTCGCGGGAGACCCTGTCAACATGCCCCCGGCACGCACCGGCTCGCCCACCTCGCCGGGCCACATCCTCGCGATCCTGCGCAGCGAGGGGCCGCTGACGCGGCAGCAACTGCAGGATCGGACCGGTCTGTCCCGCCCGACCCTGGTCGAGCGGCTCGACGTGCTGCAGCGGCTGAAGCTGCTGCGGCAGGTCGGGCACCGGGCCTCCAGCGGCGGCCGTCCCGCCGAGATGCTCACCGCCGACGACGTGGGCCGCACCGCGCTGGTGGGCGACATCGGCCAGCGGCACGCGACGATCGCCGTGGTCGACCTGCGCGGGACCGTGTTCGGCCAGGTCCACCGCCCGTTGCCGGTGGGGCACCGGCCCGCGGAAACGCTGTCCTTCCTGCTGGAGACGGGCCGCAAGCTGCTGGCCGAGGCCGGGCGCGCGGACAGCCTGTGCGCGTTCGGGCTGAGCGTGCCGGGGCAGATCGACCACGAGGCCGGCACGACGATCGCGCCGCCGTCGATGTCAGAGTGGCTCGGGGTGCGGTTGCGCGACACCTTCGCCGACGCGCTGTCGGTGCCGGTGTTCCTGGAGAACGACGCGAACGCGCTGGCGTTCGGCGCGTACTGCGACATGGACCGGCCACGGGCGGCGCTGGTCGGGGTGAAGGTCGGCACCGGGATCGGCGCGGGCATGGTGATCTCGGGACGGGTGCACCGCGGCGAGACCGGGTGCGCGGGCGAGGTGGGGCACATCCGCATCGAGGGGTCCGACCTGCGCTGCGACTGCGGGCGGCGGGGCTGTGTTTCGGCGATCGCGAGCGGGCAGGCGGTGATCCGGACGCTGCGGCCGACGGGCGTGCGCAGCGCCGACGACGTGCTGCGCCGGGTGCGTGCCGGACACCCCGAGGCGGTCCGCGTGACGCGCGAGGCCGGCCGTCTGGTGGGTACCGTGCTGGCGACCGTGGTGACCATCGTGAACCCGCGCTACCTGCGGGTGGGCGGGGCGATCGGGGTGCTGCCGCCGTTCCTGGAGGGGCTGAGCGAGGTGGTGCTGGCAGGCGCGCACACGAGCTCGCTGGACGGCCTCGACATCGGGCCCTGCACGATCGGGGTCAACACCACGCTGACCGGCGTGGCCGGCCTCGTCGCGGACGAGGTGCTGGACCCGGCCGCGGTCGACGCGATGGCGTCGCGGTGACCGGTATAAACCAGGGGTGACCGCTTTCGACGACGACGGGTTCACCGTCACCGAGCCGCCCGGGGGCTACTCGGTCCTCAACGACTCCCCTGTCGGCGAGGGCGGCAACACCGACCTCCTGGAGTCGACGGTCATCGCGGGCAACCTCGCGGAGCTGATCCTCGCCTCCCGGGACGCGGCGCCGTTCACCGTCACCGTCGACGCCGGGTGGGGCATGGGCAAGAGCAGCCTGCTGCGCGGCCTCGACACCGCGTTGAGCGCGGACCCGGCGGTCAGCACGGTGTGGTTCAACGCCTGGACCGCCGAGCGCGCGGGCGCCGTCGAGGGCCTGATCAAGTCCGTGCTGCTGAGCTTCGACCGCAACGTGGTGCGGCGCGTCATCCGCGGCGCGTTACGGCGCACGCACGTCGTCGGCGGGCTGCGCGCCGCCTCGCTCGTCGTGTCCAGCGTCTTCGGGCTCGGCCAGGTGGTGGATGCGGTCTGGCGCGCGCTGAGCGTGGACGCCAAGGCGCGCAACGAGATCAACACGGTCGTCCGGGAGATGGCGGCCGACTGGCTGGAGCGGGGCGGCGGCTCCGGGCAGCGCCTGCTCGTGGTCTTCGTCGACGACCTCGACCGCTGCTCGGACGAGCGGATCTTCGAGGTCTGCGAGGCGATCAAGCTCTACCTGGACTCGCCGGGGATCGTGTTCGTGCTGGCCTGCGACCAGGCCGTGCTCTGGCGCGCCGTCGGCCACGACGACCCCGGCACCGGCGTGCGGTACCTGGAGAAGATCATCCAGGTCAGCTACCCCGTGCCGCCGCCGAGCGAGGCGCTGGCGCGGAAACTGGTGGACGGTTACGTGAGCCGTTCCGGCACCGCGCACCTCTTCGACGACGCCATGAAGAGGCTCCTGATCGAGCGCACCGGCCGCAACCCGCGGCGCATCAAGCGGTTGATCAACAGCTTCGTGCTGGAGCACCACCTCGGCCGCGGCAGCGACGACCTGGACGCGGCGACGCTGGTCAAGGTCGTCCTGCTCCGGCACTTCTACCCCGAGTTCCACACCATGGTCGCGCTCGAAGGACCCGCGCTGATCACCCGCTTCCTGGACTACCACGACTTCCGCGAACACGTCCGGCGCGGCGCGGAGCTGGACCCGGCCGCCCGGGACCGGCTGTTCGCGGCCACCGGCGTCACGCCGGCGGGCACCGCCGCCGACCTGGACAGCGTCACCCAGGAACTGCCCGTCGGCTTCCCGGAACTGGCCATGGACAAGGAGTTCGTCGAACTGGTGCGCAGCCTGCCGCGGGACGGGCGGTGGCTGCGCCGCCCCCTGCACACCGGCGCGCGGGCCCACGGCGCGCCCCCGGCCGGGTCACTGCTCGGCATGCGGGTGCTGTGGATCGACGACAACCCGGCGGACACCGGATCGCTGCCCGACCTGTTCCGCGCGGCCGGCGCCCGCGTCGAGACCGCCACGAACCGGGACGAGGCCATGGCGACGCTCACCCGGCTGAACCCGACGGTGATCATCTCCGACGTCAGCCGGGACGGCGATCCGCAGGCCGGGTTCACCGACCTGCGCCACCTGCGTGAGCACGGGAACTACACCGGGCCCGCGTTCTTCTACTGCGGGCAGGTGACGCCGTCCCGCCTGCAGAAGGCCAGGGAGGTGGGCGCGGACGGGATCACCACCTCGCCGCGCGAGCTGGCCGCCTGGTTGTCCGCCCTCGCGGACGAGGGGTGATCAGTCCGCCTTCCGCCGGAAGATCTTGCTGCCCAGCCAGACCACCGGGTCGTAGCGGCGGTCCACCACGCGCTCCTTCATCGGGATCAGCGCGTTGTCGGTGATGTAAATGTTCTCCGGGCAGACCTCGGTGCAGCACTTCGTGATGTTGCAGTACCCGAGCCCGTGCTCGTCCTGCGCCGCGTGGCGGCGGTCGGCCACGTCGAGCGGGTGCATCTCCAGCTCGGCGATCCGCATCAGGAACCGCGGCCCGGCGAAGTTCTCCTTGTTCTCCTCGTGGTCGCGGATCACGTGGCAGGTGTTCTGGCACAGGAAGCACTCGATGCACTTGCGGAACTCCTGCGAGCGCTCCACGTCGACCTGCTTCATCCGGTACTCGCCCGGTTTCAGGTCGGCCGGCGGGGTGAACGCGGGGATCTCCCGCGCCTTCGTGTAGTTGTACGAGACGTCCGTGACGAGGTCGCGGATCACCGGGAACGTCCGCATCGGCGTCACGGTGACGACCTCGTCCTCGGCGAACACCGACATCCGCGTCATGCACAGCAGCCGCGGGCGGCCGTTGATCTCCGCCGAGCACGACCCGCACTTGCCCGCCTTGCAGTTCCACCGCACCGCCAGGTCCGAGCACTGCGTGGCCTGCAGCCGGTGGATGATGTCGAGCACGACCTCGCCCTCGTTGACCTCGACGGTGAAGTCCTGCAGCCCGCCGCTGTTCGCGTCCCCGCGCCAGACCCGGAACGAAGCCTTGTAGCTCATGCCCGCCTCCCCGGGTGGTCGGCCAGCTCTTCGTCGGTGTAGTACTTCTCCAGCTCGCTGAGCTCGAACAGCTCCAGCAGCTCGGGCCGCATCGGCTCCTGGTCCTTCGGCGTGACCGTGACCTCCAGCGCCAGCGGATCGTCCCCGGACGCGCTGCACACGAGCAGCTTGTTGCGCCAGTGGGAATCCATCCGCGGGTAGTCGTCGCGGGTGTGCCCGCCACGGCTTTCGGTGCGCATCAGCGCGGCCCGCGCTACGCACTCGCTGACCAGCAGCATGTTCCGCAGGTCGACGGCCAGGTGCCAGCCCGGGTTGAACTGCCGGTGCCCCTCGACGGTGACGTTGCGGATCCGCTTCTTGATCTCGTCCAGCTTGGCCAGCGCCTGCTCGATCTCCTCGGCCTTGCGGATGATCCCGACCAGGTCGTTCATCGACTGCTGCAGCTCGTTGTGCAGTGTGTACGGGTTCTCCTCGACGCCTTCGGCAGGCGGGTCGAACGGCACCAGCGCGGTCCGGGCCGCCTTGTCGACATCGGACTGCGCGACCGCGGGACGGGTCTCCAGACCCTCCACATAGGACGCGGCGCCGAGACCAGCGCGACGGCCGAACACCAGCAGGTCCGACAGCGAGTTGCCGCCCAGCCGGTTCGACCCGTGCATCCCGCCGGAACACTCCCCGGCGGCGAACAGGCCGCGCACGCTCGACGCGGCCGTGTCCGGGTCGACCTCGATGCCGCCCATCACGTAGTGGCAGGTCGGGCCGACCTCCATCGGCTCGGCGGTGATGTCCACATCGGCCAGTTCCTTGAACTGGTGGTACATCGAGGGCAGCCGCCTGCGGATCTCCTCGGGCGTGAGCCGGCTGGCGATGTCCAGGAACACCCCGCCGTGCGGCGAACCGCGGCCCGCCTTGACCTCCGAGTTGATCGCCCGCGCCACCTCGTCGCGCGGCAGCAGGTCCGGCGTGCGGCGGTTGTTCTCCTGGTCGGTGTACCAGCGGTCGGCCTCCTCCTCGGAGTCGGCGTACTGGCCCTTGAACACGTCCGGCACGTAGTCGAACATGAACCGCTTGCCCTCGGAGTTCTTCAGCACGCCGCCGTCACCGCGCACGCCCTCGGTGACCAGGATGCCCTTCACGCTCGGCGGCCACACCATGCCCGTCGGGTGGAACTGGACGAACTCCATGTTGATCAGGTCCGCCCCGGCGCGCAGCGCGAGCGCGTGCCCGTCACCGGTGTACTCCCAGGAGTTCGAGGTGACCTTGAAGGACTTGCCGATGCCGCCGGTCGCGAGCACCACGGCCGGCGTCTCGAACAGGATGAACCGGCCGCTCTCGCGCCAGTACCCGAACGCGCCCGCGATGCGGTCGCCGTCCTTGAGCAGCTCGGTGATCGTGCACTCGGCGAAGACCTTCAGCTTGGCCTCGTAGTCGCCGAACTCGCGCAGGTCCTCCTGCTGCAGCGAGACGATCTTCTGCTGCATGGTGCGGATCAGTTCCAGCCCGGTGCGGTCGCCGACGTGCGCCAGCCGCGGGTAGGTGTGCCCGCCGAAGTTGCGCTGGCTGATCCGCCCGTCCGCGGTGCGGTCGAACAACGCGCCGTAGGTCTCCAGCTCCCAGACCCGGTCCGGCGCCTCCTTCGCGTGCAGCTCCGCCATGCGCCAGTTGTTGAGGAACTTGCCGCCGCGCATGGTGTCCCGGAAGTGCACCTGCCAGCTGTCCCGCTCGTTCGCGTTGCCCATCGCGGCGGCACACCCGCCCTCGGCCATGACCGTGTGCGCCTTGCCGAACAGCGACTTGCACACCACCGCCACCGACAGCCCGCGCTGCCGCGCCTCGATCACCGCTCGCAGACCGGCGCCGCCCGCGCCGATCACCACCACGTCATAGCTGTGCCGCTCGACTTCCATCGCCTGCCACCTAGTCCTTGGAGTCCTTGACGTCCTTGTCAGTCCACGAAACGCAGATCGGGGATGGCGCCGCTCGCCACGAGCATCACGTAGAGGTCCGTGACGACGAGCGTCCCCAGGGTGATCCAGGCCAGCAGCATGTGCCGGTTGTTGAGCTTGGTGACCTGGGTCCAGAGCCAGTACCGCACCGGGTGGCGGGAGAAGTGTTTCAGCCGCCCGCCGACCACGTGGCGGCACGAGTGGCAGGACAGGGTGTAGGCCCAGAGCATGATCACGTTGCCGAGCAGCACCAGGTTGCCCAGCCCGAAGCCGAACCCGCCGGTCTCGCCGTGGAACGCGACGATCGCGTCGTAGGTGTTGATCACCGAGATCAGCACCGCCACGTAGAAGAAGTAGCGGTGGGCGTTCTGCAGGATCAGCGGCAGCCGGGTCTCGCCCGTGTACTTGCCGTGCGGTTCAGCGACCGCGCACGCAGGCGGCGAGAACCACACTGACCGGTAGTAGGCCTTGCGGTAGTAGTAGCAGGTCAGCCGGAAGCCGAGCAGGAACGGCAGCGACAGGAACGCCAGCGGGATCCAGCCCGGCAGCTCCCCGAACGGCGTGCCGAAGTGGGCCGACCCCGGCACGCAGGAGTCGCTCAGGCACGGCGAGTAGAACGGCGTCAGGTAGCCGTACTCCGGCACGTAGTAGGCGGTGCGGACGAACGAGCGGATGCCCGCGTAGATGACGAACGTGGCCAGGCCGAGCGTGGTGAACAGCGGCGGCACCCACCACCGGTCGGTGCGCAGGGTGCGTGCGGTGATCCGGGCGCGCCCGCTAGCGGCGTTGGTAGCGGGCGCGCTCACCGCTGGTCACGGTGGTATCCGCCGACCCCTTCGTCGTCGGCCCCCTGCCACAGGGCCGGGTCGTACGGGCCGTCGGGGATCTTCACGACGGCCGAGGGGTCCAGCGGCTTGGGCTGGACCGGGACGCTGGGCTGCTCCAGGTCGCTCGCGTCGATGTCCAGGCGGTCGACGTCGTTGGCGAGGCGGCGGACCGCGGAGGCGTCACCGTAGCGCGATCGCAGGGCGCCGACGCACTGCTTGAGCTGCCCGATCGTGCGGCGGAGTTCGGCGAGTTCGGTGGTGGTCATGACTACCTCCGGTCAGTTCGGCGGCGAGCCGGGGCTGGTACCGACTCTGCCGTTCGGCGTGCAATGTGACAAGTAGCACACAGTAGGTTGATGTTGTGATCGGGGTCACCTGAAACGATCTTCTTTATCGATTTTGATCCGGCCGATCCGGCAGCTACTGTGTCCACTGTCACGACCGTGCGACGCCAGCGAAGTCGTCAGCCGGACCAGCCGACGAGTTCCAGGTGGTTCTCCCGTGCGAAAAGCCCGAACACCCGTCCACCCCGTCGTCGAGGAAGTCACCGAGCGCATCGCCGCGCGCAGTGCCGCCACCCGCAGCGCCTACCTGGCGCGCATGGCCGCCGCCCGCGCCGAGGGGCCCGCCAGGGCCGGCCTCGCGTGCAGCAACCTCGCCCACGGCTTCGCCGCGTGCGGCGGCGAAGACCGCATCGCCCTGCGTGGGCTGCGCAAGCCCGGCATCGCGATCGTGTCCGCCTACAACGACCTGCTCTCCGCGCACCAGCCGCTGGACGAGTTCCCGGCGTGGATCAAGGACGCCGCGCGCGAGGCCGGCGGGGTCGCCCAGTTCGCCGGCGGCGTGCCCGCCATGTGCGACGGCATCACCCAGGGCCGCGCCGGGATGGAGCTGTCCCTGTTCAGCCGCGAGGTCATCGCGATGGCGACCGGCATCGCCCTGTCGCACGAGATGTTCGACGGCGCGCTGCTGCTCGGCGTGTGCGACAAGATCGTGCCCGGCCTGCTGATCGGCGCGCTGGCCTTCGGGCACCTGCCCGCGATCCTGGTCCCGGCCGGGCCGATGACGTCGGGACTGCCGAACAAGGAGAAGGCGCGCGTGCGGCAGCTCTACGCCGAGGGCCGCGCGACCCGGGAGGACCTGCTGGCGGCCGAGTCGGCGTCGTACCACTCGGCGGGCACCTGCACGTTCTACGGCACCGCGAACTCCAACCAGCTGGTCGTCGAGGTGATGGGCCTGCACCTGCCCGGCGCGAGCTTCGTGCACCCGGGCACGCCGCTGCGCCGCGCGCTGACCGAAGAGGCCGCGCGACGGGTGGTCGCGTTGTCGCGGGAGGCCGGGTACACGCCGCTGGCCGAGGTGATCAGCGAGCGTTCGGTGGTCAACGGTGTGGTGTCGCTGCTGGCCACCGGCGGGTCGACCAACCACACGATGCACCTGGTCGCCATCGCCGCGGCGGCCGGGATCGAGCTGACCTGGGACGACTTCGCCGACCTGTCGTCGGTGGTGCCGCTGCTGGCCAGCGTCTACCCGAACGGCAGCGCGGACATCAACCACTTCCACGCCGCGGGCGGGGTGCAGGTACTCATCGGCTCGCTGCTGGACGCCGGGCTGCTGCACGAGGACGTCCGCACGGTGGCCGGGGACGGGCTGTCGCGGTACCGGTCGGAGCCGGTGCTGGAAGACGGCTCGCTGACCTGGCGCGAGGTGCCGGCGCGCAGCCTGGACGAGGACGTGCTGCGACCGGTGGACAACCCGTTCGCGCCCGACGGCGGGCTGCGGATGCTGTCCGGCAGGCTCGGGCGCGCGGTGATGAAGGTGTCAGCGGTCGCGCCCGAGCACCGCGTGGTGCGGGCGCCCGCGCGGGTGTTCACCTCGCAGGAGGGCTTCACCGAGGCGTTCCGGGCCGGTGAGCTGGACCGGGACGTGGTCGTGGTGATCCGCAACCAGGGGCCGCAGGCGAACGGCATGCCGGAGTTGCACGGCCTGACGCCCGCACTGGGCGTGCTGATGGACCGCGGGCACCGGGTCGCGCTGGTCACCGACGGCCGGATGTCGGGCGCGTCGGGCAAGATCCCGGCCGCGATCCAGGTGACGCCGGAGGCCGCGGCGGGTGGTCCGCTGGCGCGGGTCGCCGACGGTGACGAGGTCGTGGTCGACGCGGTCGCCGGGCGGCTGGACGTGCTGGTGGACGAGGTCACGCTGGCGGCCCGGCCGCTGCGGGACGCGCCGCCGGATGAGGCATCCTGGGTCGGCACCGGCCGGGAGTTGTTCACCGCGCTGCGCCGCGCGGTCGGGCCGGCCGATCAGGGAGCCGGCGTGTTCGGGCCGATGACCCCGGGGCACTTCGGTGCGCCCGCGCGAGTGTGAGGAGAGACGTGAAGACAGGGCATGACGTGCTCGAGTTGTCGCCGGTGCTGCCGGTGGTCGTGGTGGACGACGCCGCGGACGCCGTGCCGCTGGCGAAGGCGCTGGTCGCGGGCGGGATCCGGGCGATCGAGCTGACGCTGCGGACGCCGGCCGGGCTGGCCGCGATCGAGCGGGTCGCGGCCGAGGTGCCGGAGATCGTGGTCGGCGCGGGCACCGTGGTGACGCCGGAGCAGGCTCGCCAGGCGGCGGACGCGGGTTCGGCGTTCCTGGTGACGCCGGGCTGCACGGACCGGTTGCTGGAGGCCGTGTCCGGGACGGGGTTGCCGTTCCTGCCCGGCGTGAGCACCGTCTCGGAGGCGATGCGCGTCGCCGAACACGGCATCACCGCGCTGAAGTTCTTCCCGGCGGAGGCCAGCGGAGGGGTCGCGTACCTGAAGGCGCTCGGTGGGCCGTTGCCGCAGCTGCGGTTCTGCCCTACGGGTGGTGTCACGGTGCAGAACGCGCCGTCCTACTTCGCACTGTCCACAGTGGGCTGCGTCGGCGGAACCTGGCTGACCCCGAAGGACGCTGTGCGGGCCGGCGATTTCGGGCGGATCGAGCAGCTGGCGCGCGAGGCCGCGGCGCTGCGCTGAACGGTTTCGCGACCGCCGCCCGTGGGGGGCGCGGGCGGCGGTCGCGAATTCAGCTCCCGATTGGGGGCCGGGCCGCCCGGGTACTAGCCTCACGGCACTCGTCTGGCGAGGGGAGATCGCCGTGGGATGGGAGTGGCTCGCCGATCCGGGTTACTGGGCGCCCCGGCTGCTGTTCCAGCGGGCGCTCGCCGCGATCTACCTCGTCGCGTTCCTGGGCGCCGCCCTCCAGTTCCGGCCGTTGATCGGCGAGCGGGGCCTGCTGCCGGTGCCCCGGTTCACCCGCCGCGTGCCGTTCCGCCGCGCGCCCAGCCTGTTCCACTGGCGCTACTCGGACCGGCTGTTCGCGGGCGTCGCGTGGACCGGCGTCGTCATCTCGGCCGCGCTCGTCCTCGGCCTGTTCGACCACACCCCCGTATGGGCGACCATGCTGGCGTGGCTGGTGCCGTGGCTGCTGTACCAGTCGATCGTCAACATGGGCCAGATCTGGTACTCGTTCGGCTGGGAGTCGCTGCTGCTCGAGGCCGGGTTCCTGGCGATCTTCCTCGGCCCGGCCGACACCGCGCCGCCCGTGCTCGTGCTGTGGCTGCTGCGCTGGGTGCTGTTCCGGCTCGAATTCGGCGCCGGGCTGATCAAGATGCGCGGCGACGCGTGCTGGCGCGACCTGACCTGCCTCTACCACCACCACGAAACCCAGCCGATGCCCGGGCCGCTGAGCTGGCACTTCCACCACCTGCCCAAGCCCCTGCACAAGGTCGAGGCCGCGGCCAGCCACTTCACCCAGCTCGTGGTGCCGTTCGCGCTCTTCGCCCCGCAACCCGCCGCGAGCGCGGCCGCGCTGCTGATGATCCTCACCCAGCTGTGGCTGGTCGCCAGCGGGAACTTCTCCTGGCTGAACTTCCTCACCATCGCCATCGCGCTGTCCGTTGTGGACATCATCCCGGCGCCGGTGCCGGAACTGGCCCCACCGCCGGTGTGGCAGCACGTTCTCGTGATCGGGCTGACCGTGCTCGTCGCGGTGCTCAGCTATCGCCCGGCGCGCAACCTCGTGTCGCGCGAGCAGGTGATGAACACCAGCTTCGACCGGCTGCACCTGGTCAACACCTACGGCGCGTTCGGCAGCGTCACCAAGGTGCGGCACGAGATCGTCATCGAGGCGACCGACGATCCCGCGCCCGACGAGAACACGGTGTGGCGCGAGTACGAGTTCAAGGGCAAGCCCGGCGACCCGCGGCGGCGGCCACCGCAGTTCGCGCCCTACCACCTGCGGCTGGACTGGCTGATGTGGTTCGCCGCGCTGTCCACCCGGTACGCCGAATCGTGGCTGCCCGGTCTGGCGGAGAAGCTGCTGGCGGCGGATCCGGGCACGCTGAAGCTGTTGCGGCGCGACCCGTTCGACGGCAGGCGGCCGGCCTACCTGCGGACGCGGCTCTACCGGTACCGCTTCACGACCCCGCGCGAGCGCAGGGAGACTGGGGCGTGGTGGGTGCGTGAACCGCGGGGCCCGGTGCTGCCGACCACGAAGCTCGGGCCGCACGGCGCGGTGGTCGCCGTCGACTGAGGAGGACGGGATGCACGCTGGCCGGCTCGCGGAGCTGCTCGGCCGGTGGTCCAGCGGCAGCGAGCCGCTCTACCTGAAGCTGGCCGCGCGCCTGGAGGGGCTGGTCGAGCGGGGTGAGATCCCGGCCGACGGGCGCCTGCCGACCGAGCGCGCGCTGGCCGCGGAGCTGGCGGTCAGCCGCAACACCGCGGTCGCCGCCTACGACGTGCTGCGTGACCGCGGGCTGGTCGAGCGCCGCCGCGGCAGCGGCACGTTCGTGCGACGGCCGCCGCGGCCCGGGCGCGGGGTGGTCGCCGAGTTCAACCCGATGTTCCTGCACCTGCTCGACCCGGTGCCGGACCTGATCGACCTCACCTGCGCCGCGCCGCCGCAGCCCGCGTACCTCGCCGAGGTCGTCGCCGAGGCCGCGGTGGGCGACTTCGGCATCGGCTACCACCCGTCCGGCATCCCGGCGCTGCGGCAGGCGATCGCGGACCACTACGCCGCGCAGGGTGTGCCCACCGATCCCGCGCAGATCGTCGTCACCTCGGGCGCGCAGCAGGCGATTTCGTTGCTGGCGCAGCTGTTCCTGCGGCCCGGCGACGCGGTGGCCGTCGAGGAGCTGACGTACCCGGGCGCACTGGACGCGTTCCGCGGCGGCGGGGCGCGCATCCTCGGGGTGCCGCTGACCGCCGACGGGGTGTCGGTGCCGCACCTCGCGGAGGTCGTCGGCGGGGCGAAACTGGTGTACCTGGTGCCGGCGTTCCAGAACCCGACCGGCTCGGTGCTGCCGCCACACGCGGCGCGGCGGGTGGTGGCGCTGTGCGAGTCGCACGGGGTGCCGCTGGTCGACGACCACGTGCTCGCCGACCTCACGCTCGACGGTCCACGGCCGGCGCCGCTCGCCCGGCACGGGAGCGGGGTGATCAGCGTGGGGTCATTGAGCAAGCTGATCTGGGGCGGGGTGCGGATCGGCTGGGTCCGGGCCGATCCGCGGACCGCGGCCGACCTGGCGCGGCTCAAGGCGGTCGCCGACCTCGGGACGGACGTCGTCGCGCAGGCGATCGGGGTCGCATTGTTCGCGCGGCTCGGACGGTTGCGAGCGGAGCGGCAGGCGGAACTGCGCGCGCGGCGGGACCAGGTGGTGCGGGACCTGCGGGCGGCGTTGCCGTCGTGGGAGTTCCGGACGCCACCGGGTGGCCAGACGCTGTGGATCCGGTTGCCTGGGGCCGATTCGCGGCGGTTCGCGCAGTTCGCATTGCGGTACGGCGTGGCGTTGCTGGAGGGCACGTCGCTGGCCGCGCACGAGTCCAGCGGCGAGCACATCCGAGTGCCGTTCACCCTGCCGCCGGAGGCGTTGTCGGAGGCGGTGCGGCGGTTGCGGAAGGCGTGGGACGACTATCCGGGAGCCAATGACGCGGGATTGGCCCTGTCCGGCGCGGCCGCGACCGGCGAGGGTGATCGGCATGCGACGTTTCCCGCCGAGCGCGATGACGAGTCTGCTGGACGAGAGTCCCCGGTACGACCTGGCCGAGAGCACCTGCGGTGACCTGACGGTCGCCGAGCTGGTCGATGTCGGCAGGCTGGCGAAGTTCCCGCTCGGGTACGGCACTTCCGCCGGTGACGAGGAGTTGCGGGCGCTGCTGGGCGCGCGGCTCGGGGTGTCCGCGGACGAGGTGCTGATCACGGCGGGCGCCGGAGCCGCGTTGTTCCTCGTCGGGCTGGTCGCCGACGGGGCGATCGTGGTGGTGCAGCCTGGGTACCCGCCGATGCTCGGGCTGGCGCGGGGGCTCGCGGAACGGGTGCGGACGGTGCGGCTGCGGTTCGAGACCGGGTACCGCCTGGATGTGGCGGCGCTGCGGACGGCGCTGACCGCGCGGACGCGGCTGGTGATGCTGGCGACGCCACAGAACCCGGCCGGGGTGGCGTTCACCAGGGACGAGATCGACGCGGTGTTGTGCGCGACGGCCGAGGTGTGCCCGGAGGCGGTGGTGCTGGTCGACGAGACGTACCGGGAGGCGGCGTATGCGGAGATCGAGTCGTTCGCCTCGGTTTCGCCGCGGGTGCTGACGTGCGGGTCGTTCTCGAAGGCGCACGGCGCGCCCGGGCTGCGGATCGGCTGGCTCACCGCGCGGGACCCCGCGTGGTACGAGGAGCTGCGCCGGACGAAGTTCACGAGCTCGGTGTCGTGCGGCACGCTGGACGAGTTCCTGGCGCTGGAACTGTTGCGGCGCGCCGACGAGGTGCTGGCCGGGAAGCGGGCACGGATGCGCGCCGGGCTCGCCGAGGTGGCCGCCTGGGTGCCGCGGCAGAACGGCCGGGTGACCTGGCTCCGCCCCGACGCGGGAGCTTTCTGTTGCCTGCGCGTGGATTCCGGCGCACCCGAGTTCTACGAACACCTGGCGACGGCCGGGGTGGCAGTCTCCCCAGGCGACTGGTTCGGTGACGACCCGGCCGTCTTCCGGCTCGGCTTCGCCCACGAACCGGTCGAGCGCCTGCGCGAAGCGCTGGAGCTGATGAGCCAGGCGCTACAGCCCTGACCGGAACGCCAGCAGGGCGAGGCCGCGCAGCAGCCCCGCGATCGGGTAGGGCGCGCGGAGACCGAAGAGGTGCGCGACGAGCCCGCCGGTGAGCGCGCCGAACGGCATGAGCCCCCAGCCGAGCATCCGGTAGACGCTGTTGACCCGGCCGAGGATCCCGGCCGGGACGAGCTGCTGCCGGAGGCTGACGGTGACGATGTTCCAGAGGGTGGTGACGAACCCGTTGGCGGCCAGCAGGAGAGCCAGCACCAGTGCGGTCGGGCTGAGGCCGATGGTTATGAAGATCAAGGAGTTCGCCACCAGCGCGAGGCGCAGGGTGCGCCGGGCGCCGAGGCGGGCGGGGATGTCGAGCACCCCGACGAGGAGGCTGCCGACGGCGGCGCCGGTGAGAAGCAGGCCGTAGCCGCCGGTGCTCAGGTGCAGCGTCTGCGTGGCGAGCAGGACGAGGGTGGCGTTGCCGAGTTGCGCGCAGAAGGTGTTGACGGCCAGCAGCGCGGCGAGGGTGCGCAGCAGCTTGTGCCGGAGCAGCCAGCGCAGACCTCCGGTGGCCGTCGAGCTGGTGTGCGCGGTGCGCCGGTGGCGGGGCAGCGTGGCGAGGAGCGCGGCGGAGACGGCGAAGGTCACGGCGTCGAGAGTGAGGGGCAGCGCGGCGGAGACGGCGAAGAGGAGACTGCCCAGGGGTGGCCCGGCGAACTGCTGGCCGGTGGTCGTGATCGCCTGCTGGTAGCCGTTCGCCTTGGGCAGCAACGGTTTCGCGACGAGGTCGGGCAGGATCGCCTGTGCCGCGTTGCCGAAGAGGACCTCGCACGCGCCCAGGCCGAAGGCGATCGTCGCCAGTGCGGGCAGGGTCAGTGCGTGCAGTGCGGCGAGGACAGCGGCGGTGCCGGTCAGCAGCGCCTGCACCGTCTGGGTGCGCCACATCAGGGTGGCCCGGTCGCAGCGGTCGACGAGCGCGCCGGCCGAGAGGGACAACAGCAGCCACGGCAGGTAGGTCACGGCGGACAGGACCGCGATCAGCCGCGGGTCGGGTGTCAGCGTGGTGGCCAGCAGGGGGATCGCCGCCATGAACGCGCCGTCGCCGAGGGCGTCGACGGCCGATGCCCACCACAGCCGCCAGTAGGTACCGGTCATGCGGTGAGGGTGTCGGGCCCGGGTCGCAGTGCGGCACCGTTGAGCGGTGGGCTACATACTCGGATCATGCCCCTGACGGTCGAACTGGACGTGTCCGAGCTGGCGGCGACGCGGTTCGCGATCTCGCCGCTGTCGGAGACGGTCGCGGGGTTGCAGCAGCTGGCGGGGCACGTGCGGCGGGCGGTGCACCTGCCGTGGGTGCGGTGGGCGGAGGCCGAACTCGCGCGGGAGGCGCTGGACCTGCCGGGGTTGTGGCCGTTGATCGCCGGTGACCGGGCGAGCTGGCCGTCGTTCCTGATCCCGGCGCCGCGCGGAGCGGGTCCGTCGCTCGAGGACGATCTGGCGGTGGTGCGGCGGACCACGGCCGGCCAGGTGCGCGCGAGCCTGGGCCGCGTTTTCGGTGCTGATCTTCCGGACGGTGTGGCCGCTTTGGCTGCGCACCCGAGTGCGGGCCTGGAAGCGATCACGGACGAGCTGCGGGAGGCGTATGCGCGGCTGATCGAGCCGCACTGGCCGCGGATTCGCGCGGTGCTGGAGGCAGACGTGGCGTACCGCGCACGGCAGCTCGCGGCGGGCGGGGCGGCGCGGCTGTTCGGCGGCCTGCACCCGGACCTGAGCTGGCGCGCGGGCCGGCTGGTGCTGGCTGGTGCGGACCGGGCGGTCGAGCTGGGGCCGGGCGGGCTGGTGCTGATGCCCGTCGCACTCGCCCCGGCGCACGTGATGATCAAGCGCCACACGACAACCCAGACGACGATCCGCTACCCGGCGCGTGGAGTAGGGGCCCTCTGGTCCGCGGCGATGGCGCCGGTGCCCCCTGTTCGCGCCCCGGCTCGCCGGTCCGCGCAGAGGGGAGCCGGGCCGCTGGCTGCTCCCGGGCGCGGTGCGGCTGGCCGATCCACGCTCCGGCCGGCGAACCACGCCGCGCCGGAGGCGGCTGGTTCAGCGGACCAGCCTGCGCCCGGACCGGCCAACCACACGACACCACCGGCAGCAACCGCCCGCAGCGCGGCGGACCAACCCACCAACCACACCGCACCACCACCGGCGACTGTCCCCAACGCGCCAGACCAACCCACACCCCAGCCCGCCAAGCGAGCCGCACCACCGGCGGCGACTAATCAGGCCCCGGCAGATCAGCCCCACACTGCACCGCAATCGGTGACTGGCCGCAGCACGGCAGACCAGCCCACATCCCAACCGGCCAGCCAAGCCGCGCCGCAGGCAGGGAACGACCGCGGGTCGGCGGACCTGTCCGCGCGACAGCCCGGGAGGCAAGCCGCGTCGCGGGTGGCGGGCATTCGCAATTCAGCGCACCGCTCCGAGCCACCAGCCGGCCGGGGCGCAGCATCGGGGGTAGCAGGCGTTCGCGGGTCGACACGTGAGGCCGACATTCTCTGGGCGGCGCGGCCACCGTCGGCCAGCGCGGTGCGGTTGCTCGGCCGCGCCCGCGCCGAACTGCTGGCGGCACTCCACTCCCCCGCGACGACCACCGATCTGGCCCGCGCGCTCGCCGTGACGCCCAGTGCGGTGTCCCAGCACCTCCGCATCCTGCGCGAGAACGGTCTCGTGACGCGGGAGCGGTCCGGCCGCAGTGTCCTGTACGTGATCACGCCCCTCGGCGAGGCACTGATCCGTGTCGCGGGTGGGCGAGAGAACCAGCGGTGAGCGCGCGAAGTCGCCATTTCGTACGGCTGTCAGGAACGCATTTCGTGGCGTGAGTTGTCCACAGCGACCGCACGAAAAGTCATTCTCGCGGAGAACAGCCTGTCATGCGGCGGGCCGTGGGACCGCCGTTCGCTGGTTGCCCCGGATTGTGAAGAGGGCGAGGCCGGGCCGATCAGTCACTCGACCGCCCTAGGCCTCGCCTACCCGTACTCCTGTGCAGCGGGGCGGCAGGGCTCGACCGACGGCCGCGGCAGTGACCAGCACACGCCAGCTGCGTCGCAGCCGGCCGCTGCCGTCCCACACACGGCGCACCCACGACAAAGCCCACCGCGGGAATCTGCGGTGGGCTCAGTCTTGGGTCCGGGAAGAGCGGGCTCAGTCCAGTGTCGCGTCGTCCAGGGGGGTGGCGTCCGCGCCGGCGTTGCGGAGCTCGTCGCGCACCACGGTGTACGCCAGGCCCTGCGGGTAGCCCTTCCGGGCGAGCGTGCCGAGCAGCCTGCGCGTCGCGGTCTGCTCGTCCAGCGTCGTCATCGTGCGGAGGCGCTTGCGCACCAGCTCGCGCGCCCGCTGCTCCTCCGACTCGCGGTCGATCTCGCCCGCCGCCTGGGCCGCCACCTCCGCGTCGACGCCCTTGCGCTTCAGCTCGGCGACCAGCGCGGTGCGCGCCAGGCCCTGGTAGGCGTGGCGCGAACGCACCCACTGCTCGGCGAACGCGGCGTCGTCGATCAGGCCGGCGTCGTCCAGCTTGCCGAGCAGCTGCTCACGGATCTCGTCGTCGAAACCCTTGCGCCGCAACGCCTGCCGCAGCTCGTCCTTGGTGCGGGCGCGGATGGCCAGGAGGTCGAAGCAGACCTCCTTGGCCTTCTTCCACGCCTCGTCCCGGGACAGCTCCTTCGGGTCGAACCTGGGCATCGATCAGAAGTCGACCGGGGCGGGCTCGGCCGCCTCGGCGTCGACCTGCGGCCCGATGCCGAGCTTCTCCTTGATGCGCTTCTCGATCTCGTTGGCGATGTCCGGGTTGTCGCGCAGGAACTTCCGCGCGTTCTCCTTGCCCTGGCCGAGCTGGTCGCCCTCGTACGTGTACCAGGCGCCGGACTTGCGCAGGATGCCCTGGTCGACACCCATGTCGATCAGCGAGCCCTCGCGGGACACGCCGACGCCGTACAGGATGTCGAACTCGGCCTGCTTGAACGGCGGCGCGACCTTGTTCTTCACGACCTTCACGCGGGTGCGGTTGCCGACCGCCTCGCCGCTGTCCTTGAGCGTCTCGATGCGGCGCACGTCGAGCCGGACGGAGGCGTAGAACTTCAGCGCCTTGCCACCGGTGGTGGTCTCCGGCGAGCCGAACATGACGCCGACCTTCTCGCGCAGCTGGTTGATGAAGATCGCCGTGGTGCCGGAGTTGGACAGCGCACCGGTGATCTTCCGCAGCGCCTGGCTCATCAGCCGGGCCTGCAGACCGACGTGCGAGTCACCCATCTCGCCCTCGATCTCGGCGCGCGGCACGAGCGCGGCCACCGAGTCGATGACCAGGATGTCGAGCGCGCCGGAGCGGATCAGCATGTCCGCGATCTCCAGCGCCTGCTCACCGGTGTCCGGCTGGGACACCAGCAGCGCGTCGGTGTCCACCCCGAGCGCCTTGGCGTACTCCGGGTCGAGCGCGTGCTCGGCGTCGATGAACGCGGCGATCCCGCCCGCCTTCTGGGCGTTGGCGACCGCGTGCAGGGCGACCGTCGTCTTACCGGAGGACTCCGGGCCGTAGATCTCGATGACCCGGCCGCGCGGCAGGCCGCCGATGCCGAGTGCGATGTCGAGCGCGATGGCGCCGGTCGGGATCACGCCGATGGGCGGGCGGGTCTCCTCGCCCAGCCGCATGACGGAGCCCTTGCCGTACTGCTTGTCGATCTGGGCCAGGGCGAGCTCGAGCGCCTTGTCCTTGTCGGGTGCTGCTGGCATGGAAATCCACCTCGTCGTCAGAGCCTGTGGGGCTGGTGTTCGAGTTTGTTTTCGCTGTGGCCCGAGACTACGGGCGGGGTCCGACAATTCCGGGCGCCGAGACGAGGCTGTGGATCGTTGACCCCGATGTGGACAACACAATAGCCGAACACGTGTTCGAGGCAAGAGCGACACACCCGCGAGCGCGGATTTTCCGGGAATCGGTCACCGGCGCTCCGGCGGGACGTCGAACTCCGCGCACACCGCCCGCCAGATCTCCTTCGCCGGGGTGCCCTCGGCCAGCGCCTGCTCGACGGTGCGGCCGCCGAGGCCGCTGAAGACGTGGTCCTTCGCCAGGATCTCCGCCCTGCCGGGCCCGAACTCGTCGGCCATCAGCTGGCGGAACACGGTGATGCGCATCGAACCCAGGGTAGCGACCGGCGCGCCGGGTACCGTGTCCGCATGACCTCCGCGCAGGAGATGCCGTCCTGGGGCCCCACCGCGATGACCGTGGCCTCGGCGGCCGTCCTGGTCGCCGCCCTTGTCGTGGCGCTGCGGGCGCTGTGGAACATGCGCAACCGGAAGTAGCTACTCCCCGGGCTGCACGTGCTGCTCGAAGTAGGTGGCCAGGTCGCCGGCCGAGAGCGGCGCCTGCCCGGTGCCCGCCTTCTGGTAGACCACCCCGGCCAGCGGCCGGTCGGCGACCGTGAACACCAGCACCGCCGAGCTCCGCGCGGACGCCGACGAGTAGCTGCCGTCCAGGCCGTTGCCCTTCCACCCGGCCCGCACCTGGTTGCCGCCGACCGCGCCGAGCAGCCGGTCGGTGTACTCCTTCACCTTCGCCGCGGACACCCCGTGCAGGTAGGTCACCTGCGCCCCGGCCAGCGCGGGCGCCGAGCAGGTGGTCAGCACGCCGATGTTCTCGTTCTCCGGCGGGGCGATGTCGCCGGTGCCCGCGCCCGGCGCGCACTGGCCGTCGGCGATCGTCCCGGCCAGCTGGCGCAGGCAGCCGGTGAAGCCGGACGGGTCGGCGGCGCCGGGCTGCTGGCACTCGGCGGCGCTGAACGTGGTCGCCGACGAGCTGGACGACGGCCAGAACAGGTAGGTGGCGACGGCGGCCAGCACCACCACGACGACCGCGGCGACGCCGGCGACCAGCTTCTTCCGGTCCTTCTTCGGCGGCGCGGCCGGGGGCATGCTGGGGAAGTTCGACGGCGCCGGCTGGTACCCGGCCTGCGGGTACGGCGACGCGCCAGGGTAGCCCCCCGGCGGGGTGCCCGGCACGGTCGCGACCGGGGGCGGCGGGAACCCCGGGGGCGTCCCGGTGGCGGCGACCTGCCCCTCGACGTTCTGCGTGCGCATGCTGATGCCGTCGCGGGCCACGTGGTGCGCGCCCAGCGCGACCGCGGTCTCCGGCTGGTCCAGGCTGGTGGGCACGATGCCGAGCTTCTCCGCGATCATCGACCCGACCAGCGGCAGCCTGCTCGACCCGCCGACGAGGTAGATGCCGGCCAGCCGGTCCGGGGACAGCCCGGCGGCGGCGACCGTGCGGCCCAGCAGCTCGACGCTGCGCAGCAGGGCCGGGCGCACCAGCGCCTCCAACTCGCCACGCGTCACCAGGACGTCGTTGAACGGCTCGGGCATCGGCACCTCGGTCTGCGGCAGCCGGGACAGCGCCTCCTTGGCGGCCTTGACGTCCTCCTGCAGCGCGCGCCGGGTACGCCGGTCCGCGGTGGACTCCGGGCGCAGCAGCCGCTGCCAGCGCTGCGGGTCCGAGTGCGAGACCTCGCGGCCGACGTGCACCATCAGCGCCTGGTCGACGTCGAGCCCGCCGAGGTCGGGCAGGCCGTCCTCGGCCAGCACGGTGAACCCGTTCTGGGTGGCGCCGACGACCGCGACGTCGAACGTGCCCGCGCCCAGGTCGTACACCGCGAGCGCCTGGCCGGGCGCGGGCGAGCGGCCGGGGAAGGACGCGAAGTGCGCGGCCGCGGCGACCGGCTCGGGCACGAGCAGCAGCGGGCCGGTCAGGCCGGCCAGCCGCGCCGCGGACAGCAGCACGTTGCGCCGGGTCGGTCCCCACTGCGCCGGGTGGGTGAGGCGGACCTCGTCGGGCAGGTCGCCGCCGAGCTGGCGGGTGGTCTCGTCTAGCACGCGGCGCAGCACCGCGGCCAGCGCCTCGTTGACCGGCACGACGTCCTGGCCGAGCAGCAGCGTCTGCTCGTCCACGCGGCGCTTGGGGTTGGGCTCGAAGCGGGTGGGGTCCAGGCGGGCCCGGCGCTCGGCGTCGCGGCCGACCACGAGGGTGCCGCCCTCCTCGGCGAACACCGCGGACGGCATGGTGGCCGAGCCGTCCACCTCGACCACGCGCGGTGGCCGCCCGTGCGCGGACAGCACCGCCACGGTGTTGGACGTACCGAGATCCACCGACAGGATGCGCACAGCTCTTCCCCTCACGATCCACCCAGGCCAGGACGTGATGCTGCCACGCTGCCCGGGACCGCGCGTGCGGCACCCGCGAGAAATTGTCGTACCCCCCGGTCATGATGGATGCGTGACCGACGTGCTCGACCTGTTCTCGCCCGCCACCCGCGGCTGGTTCGCGGGTGCCTTCGCCGCGCCCACCGAGGCGCAGGCGGGTGCGTGGCGCGCGGCGCAGGCGGGTGAGCACGCGCTGGTCGTGGCACCGACCGGCTCGGGCAAGACGCTGGCGGCGTTCCTCTGGGCGCTGGACCGGCTGGCGGCCGGGCCACCGGCGGCGGACGCCCAGCGCCGCTGCCGGGTGCTCTACGTCTCGCCGCTGAAGGCGCTGGCGGTCGACGTGCAGCGCAACCTGCGGGCGCCGCTGGCGGGCATCCGGCAGGCCAGCCACCGGCTGGGGCAGACGCCGCCGGAGATCACGGTGGGCATGCGCACCGGCGACACGTCCGCCGCCGAGCGCCGCACGTTCCTCAAGACCCCGCCGGACATCCTGGTCACCACGCCGGAGTCGCTGTTCCTCATCCTCACCTCGTCGGCGCGCGAGTCGCTGCGCGGCGTCGAGACGGTGATCCTGGACGAGGTGCACGCGGTGGCCGGCGGCAAGCGCGGCGCGCACCTGGCGCTGTCGCTGGAGCGGCTGGACGTGCTGCTGCCGAAGCCGGCGCAGCGCATCGGGCTGTCCGCGACCGTGCGCCCGATCGACGAGGTCGGCTCGTTCCTCACCGGCGGCCGCCCGGTGCGGGTGGTGCAGCCGAAGACGGCGAAGACGATCGAGGTGCGGGTCGAGGTCCCGGTCGAGGACATGGCGAACCTGGACGCGCCCGCGCCGAGCCCGCTGGAGCGGCTGGACGCGATGCTGCCGGACGACGGCCCGCCGGACGAGCCGGCCGCGGTGCGCAGGCCGTCGATCTGGCCGTCGGTGGAGCAGCGGGTGCTGGAGCTGATCCGGCAGCACCGGTCGACCATCGTGTTCGCCAACTCGCGGCGGCTGGCCGAGCGGATGACGGCGCGGCTCAACGAGCTGGCCGCCGAGCAGACGGAACTGGCCGCCGACCAGCGGTTCCCCGCCGAGGCCATCGGCGAGTCCGGGCTCACCACGGGCGCGGCGGCGACGGTCGCGAAGGCCCACCACGGCTCGATGTCGCGCGAGCAGCGCACCCGGGTCGAGGAGGAGCTGAAGTCCGGGCTGCTGCCGTGCGTGGTCGCCACGTCGTCGCTGGAGCTGGGCATCGACATGGGCGCGGTCGACCTGGTGGTGCAGATCGAGGCGCCGCCGACGGTCGCGTCCGGGCTGCAGCGCGTCGGCCGCGCCGGCCACCACGTGGGCGCGGTGTCCACCGGCGTGATGTTCCCGAAGTTCCGGGGCGACCTGGTGTCCTGCGCGGTGGTGTCGGAGCGGATGACGGCGGGCGCGATCGAGGCGGTGCGCTACCCGCGCAACCCGCTGGACGTGCTGGCGCAGCACATCGTGTCGATGGTGGCGCTGGAGCCGTGGTCGGTCGAGGACCTCGCGGCGACGGTGCGGCGGGCCGCGCCGTTCACCGCGCTGCCGGACGACGCGCTGCTGGCGGTGCTGGACATGCTGGCCGGGCGCTACCCCAGCGAGGAGTTCGGCGAGCTGCGCCCGCGCATCACGTGGGACCGGGTGTCGGGCGAGCTGCGCGGGCGGCCGGGGTCGCAGCGGCTCGCGGTCACCTCCGGCGGCACGATCCCCGACCGCGGGCTGTTCACCGTGATGACGCCGGGCGGCGACGGCAGCCCCGGCTCCCGGGTGGGCGAGCTCGACGAGGAGATGGTCTACGAGTCGCGGGTGGGCGACACGATCCTGCTGGGCACGTCGTCGTGGCGGATCACCGACATCACGCACGACCGGGTCATCGTGGTGCCCGCGCCGGGTGAGCCGGCGCGGATGCCGTTCTGGAAGGGCGACGCGCCGGGGCGGCCGCTCGAACTCGGCCGCGCGCTGGGCGCGTTCGTCCGCGAACTGTCCAGTTCGGACGACGAGAAGGCCCGCGAGCGGGCGCGTCAGGCGGGTCTGGACGAGCTGGCGTGTGACAACCTCCTGACCTACCTGACCGAGCAGAAGGCGGCGACGCGGCACGTGCCCAACGACCGCACGATCCTGCTCGAACGCTTCCGCGACGAGCTGGGCGACTGGCGGGTGGTGCTGCACTCGCCGTTCGGCGCGCAGGTCAACGCGCCGTGGGCGCTGGCGATCGCGGCCCGGCTGCGGGAGCAGCGCGGGGTGGACGCCCAGGTCATGCACTCCGACGACGGCATCGTGCTGCGCCTGCCGGAAGCGCTGGACAGCGACGGCGCGGAGGTCACGATCGGCACCGACGACGTGCTGATCGACCCGGAGGAGGTCGAGCAGATCATCGTCGCCGAGGTCGGCGGCTCGGCCCTGTTCGCCGCGCGGTTCCGGGAGTGCGCGGCGCGGTCGTTGCTGCTGCCCCGGCGCGATCCGCGGCGGCGCACCCCGTTGTGGCAGCAACGCCAGCGGGCCTCGCAACTGCTGTCGGTGGCCGCGAAGTACGAGCGGTTCCCGGTGGTGCTGGAGGCGATGCGGGAGTGCCTCCAGGACGTCTACGACGTCGGTGGCTTGCGTGAGCTGATGGCCGACGTGCGGGCGCGGCGCGTGAAGGTCGCCGAGGTGGAGACGCCGTCGCCGTCGCCGTTCGCACGCAGCCTGATGTTCGGCTACGTCGGGATGTTCCTGTACGAGACGGACGCGCCGCTGGCCGAGCGGCGGGCGGCGGCGCTGTCGCTGGACTCGACGCTGCTGGCCGAGCTGCTGGGCACCGAGGCGATCCGGGAGCTGCTCGACGCCGAAGTGGTCGACGAGGTCGAGCGCTCGTTGCAGCGGCTGGAGCCGGACCGGCACGCGCGCAACGCCGAGGAGACCGCGGACCTGTTGCGGTTCCTGGGTGATCTGTCCGACGAGGAGGCCGCGGCGCGCGGCGTCCGGCGGGAGTGGCTGGACGAGCTGGTCGCGCAGCGGCGGGTCATCCGGGTGCGCATCGCGGGCGTGGACCGCAACCTGTCGATCGAGGACGCGGGCCGGGTGCGGGACGCGCTGGGCGTGGCGCTGCCGATCGGGGTGCCGGAGGCGTTCACCGAACCGGTCGCCGATCCGCTCGGCGATCTGCTGGCCCGGTACGCGCGGTCCCGCGGGCCGTTCTCCGCGCACCAGGCCGCGGAGCGGTTCGGGCTGGGGCCCGCGGTGGTGACGGGTGTGCTCGACCGGCTCACCGCCGAAGGCCGCCTGGTGCGCGGCGAGCTGCGGCCGGTCGGACATCCGGAAACGCACGGCGCGGGCACCGAGTACTGCGACGCGGCGGTGCTGCGGCGGTTGCGGCGGGCGTCGCTGGCGCGGCTGCGGGCCGAGGTCGAGCCCGTGGAACCCGCGGCGCTGGGCCGGTTCCTGCCGTCCTGGCACGGCATCGGGGCGCGGATGCGGGCGGCGCCGAGCGTCGACGACGTGCTGTCGGTGGTCGAGCAGCTGGCGGGGGCGCCGCTGCCGGCGAGCGCGCTGGAGTCGCTGATCCTGCCGAGCCGCCTGCCCGGGTACTACCCGGCGCTGATGGACGAGCTGATGACCGCGGGCGAGGTGGTGTGGTGCGGCGCCGGGGCGCTGGCCGGTGGCGATGGGTGGGTGTCGCTGGCGCCCGCCGACGTCGCCGACCTGCTGCTGCCGGAGGCCGACGAGGAGGCGTCAACCAGCCCGCTGCACGAGGCGATCCTCGCCGCGCTGGACGGCGGCGCGTTGTTCTTCCGCCAGCTCGTCGACCGGGTGACGCCGCTGCTGGACAGCGCGCCGAACGACGCCGACGTGGTGGGCGCGCTGTGGGACCTGGTGTGGGCGGGCACGGTCACCGGCGACACGCTCTCGCCCCTGCGGGCGTTGGTGTCGGGCAAGGGCGCGGCGCACAAACCCCGCCAGGCGACGCCACACAGCCGGTACGGGCGGATGCGCGCGGGGCGGCCTGCGATGCCGTCGCGCACCGGGCCGCCGACGGTGGCCGGGCGGTGGGCGCTCACGCCGATCCGCGAGTCCGACCCGACGCGGCGCACGCACGCGCGGACGGAGGCGTTCCTGGAGCGGCACGGGGTGCTGACGCGGGGCGCGCTGGAGACCGAGCGGGTCACCGGCGGGTTTTCCGGGATCTACAAGGTGCTGCGTGCGATGGAGGACTCGGGCCAGGTGATCCGCGGCTACGTCGTGGAGGGCCTGGGCGCGGCGCAGTTCGCGGCGCGTGGCGCGGTCGACCGGCTGCGGGCGATGTCCGATCCGAGCGGCACGCGGCGGCCGGACGCGATGACCGACGCCGTCGTGCTGGCGGCGACGGACCCGGCCCAGCCGTACGGTGCGGCGCTGTCGTGGCCCGCGGCGCTCGGCGACACCAAACACCGCCCGGCACGCAAAGCAGGCGCGCTGGTGGTGCTGGTCAACGGCGTGCCCGCGCTGTACGTCGAACGGGGCGGCCGGTCGCTGCTGTCGTTCACCGAGGACGAGCCGACGCTCAAGGCGGCCGCGCACGCCCTGTCCCGCGCCGTCCGCGAGGGCTGGCTGGGGCAGCTGGCGGTCCAGCGGGCGGACGGCGAGCAGGCCCTGACCTCCGCGCTGGCCGACGTCCTCCGGGACGCGGGCTTCCGCGCCACCCCGAAGGGGCTCCGGCTACGAGCTTGAGATCACGTCACCCTCCGTTGGCTCACTCCGGGCGAGCACGATTTACTTTTCGTGACCCGAACGAGTGAGAGGACAACCCTGATGGCGTTGCGGGAGCTGCGGTACTTCGGCGACCCGGTGCTCAAGACGGTCTGCGATCCCGTGACCACGTTCGACAAGAAGCTCGAGCAGCTGGTGACCGACCTGCTGGACAGCGTGCGGCCGGACGGGCGGGCGGGGCTGGCGGCGCCGCAGATCGGGGTGAGCCTGCGGGTGTTCAGCTACGAGGTGGACAACCTGTTCGGGTACGTGATCAACCCGGAGATCGTCGAGCTGTCCGAGGAGACGCACGAGATCAACGAGGGCTGCCTGTCCGTGCCGGAGCTGTGGTTCCCGACCCGCCGGGCGAAGCGCGCGGTGGTGCGTGGCGTCGACCTGCGGAACGAGCCGGTCACCGTGGAGGGCGAGGACGTGCTGGCGCAGTGCCTCCAGCACGAGACCGACCACCTCGACGGCGTGCTCTACCTCGACCGGCTGGAGAAGGACCGGAAGCGGCAGGCGCTCAAGCAGGCGCGTGACAAGGACTGGTTCTGGAACCGCTGACCTCCGCGCAGAGGCGGCCGCGAGCCCGGTGAGCGTGGCCCGCGAGCCGCGGTGGGCGCTGCGCTGGGCATCGCCGGAAGGCTGCGAAGCTCCGCCAACGACACGACCGCCTCGGCGGGCACTCCCCGGGCGTCGTGAGGGCCGCGACGAGCGCGGCCCCGAGCCGCCCCGCGCGGCGCTCTTGGGCGACCCAGCGCGTTGTGGGAAAGCGATCTCGCGGCGCGCCCGCGGCTTCCGCGCCGACAGCGCGCGGAAGCCATTACTGCGGCGACCGTCGCCGCGGGCTACAGCTCGCTCAGCACGCGAGCACCCGCGGCCTCCAGATCGATCCGCATCAGCCCCTCCTCCTCCGGCGGCTCCGGCGCCAGTCCCGCCCGCCGCGCGGTCCGGTAGATGCCGTCCCGCCCGGGCAGTGACACCGCCACCAGCCTGCGGCAGCCGCGCGCCGCGGCGATCTCCGCCAGGCGGCCCATCAGCGCGGTGCCCACGCCGTTGCGCTGCCAGCCGTCCTCGACGAGCAGCGACACCTCGGCGATCTCGCCCGTCGGGCCGGGGATGAGCTGCCCGACGCCGATCACCTCGCGCCCGCACACCGCGAGCAGGCTCATCCCCCGCGGCGGCACCAGCAGCCGGTGCAGCCAGCGGCGCGGCATGGTGCGCATTCCCGTGTGGTAGCGCGCGAAGAGCGTGGTCATCGAGCACCGCGCGTGCATCGCGGACACCGCCTCGGCGTCGGCCGGCTTGCCTTCGCGCAGCACGACCGCCGCGCCGTCGGCGCAGGTCAGGGCCAGCGGGCTGGACACGTTGCGCCGCGCGCCGTCCAGCAGTCCCAGCAGCGCCTCCGCGCGGGTCAGTTCCAGCTGCACGAACGGGGCCCACCGCCGCCGGGCCACCAGCGCGGTCTCCCCGTCCACCGCGAACACCACCCGGTGGCCGCCCTCGACACGCGCCGGGTTGGCCTCGGCCAGCGGCACGACCGTGACGAGATCCGCGGTCAGCACCTCACGCAGCACCTCGGCCCGGCGCGACGGGTCGTCGACCGCCCGCGCGGCCGCGGTGAGCGTCGCGGCGGAGGCGTCCACCAGCTCGCGCACGTCGGCGTCGGTGATGCACGAGCACTCGCACCCCTCGGCCTGGATCGCCGCGACGAGCTGCTCCTTGGTGAGCCCGGTCGCGGGCCGGATCACCACCTCGTCGAGCACCCCGCCCGGCACCGGGAGCACGTTCAGCCCCAGGATGTTGCACTCCAGGTCGGCCATCCGGATCGCGATGCGCGCCAGCATGCCGGGGTGGTCGTCCATCCGGATGCGGACCCGCCAGACGGCCGACGAGACCTCGTCCTCGACGACCGGCTGCGGCACCGCTCTTCGCGTGCGAATCAACATCCCATAACGATCGCCCACGGTTGTTGCCGAGCGTGGACGCGTGTGTTTCGCCCGTGTCAGGCTCCGGCCGCCGCCGCAACGGCGCCGAAACACTCAGCGTGGCGACAGCACGCAGAACTCGTTGCCCTCCGGATCGGCCAGCACGTCCCACGGGACGTCGCCCTGACCGATGTCGATCCGCCGCGCGCCGAGCCCGCACAACCGGTCCGCCTCGGCCGCGGTGTCGCCGTCCGCGAACGGCGCGACGTCCAGGTGCAGCCGGTTCTTGCCGGCCTTCGCCTCGTCGCTGCGCAGGAACTCCAGCCACGGCCCGCGCCCGGTCGGCGCGCGCAGCCCGACGATCACCGGCTCCTGGTTGCCGATCCGCCACCCCGCGGCCTCGGCCCAGAAACCGGCCAGCGCCAAGGGATCGCGGGCGTCCACGACGACCGCCGCGATGGCCTCCGTCGTGGTGTAGCCGGGCCGCGGTTCGAGCACGCAGAATTCGTTGCCCTCCGGGTCGGCGAGCACCTCCCAGGGGACCGCGCCCTGGCCGATGTCGCGCTTGCGCGCGCCGAGGGCCAGGGCCCGGTCCACCTTGGCCGCCTGGTCCGACGGCGACGTGCTGGCGAGGTCGAGGTGCACCCGGTTCTTCACGGCCGGGTCCTTGGCCTCCGGCACGGTGCCGAAGACCAGCAGGAGGCCGTCGTCCCCGGGCGCCTCGACGTCGATCTCCTCGTCGTCGGCGAAGGTGATCGTCCAGCCGAGCAGCTGCGCCCAGAACTCCGCCAGCTCCCGGGGCCGGTTCGCGTCGATCACGAGGCTGTCCAGTCGTGTCGCCATGCCCGGGACGATATCCAGCAACGCTTCCCCACGTCCTGGAATTTTCACTTCGTCGCCAGGCGCAGCAGCGCCCAGAACTGCCCGATCGAATCGTCGCTCCGCTCCCAGGTGACCGACCCGTGCCCGAGCCTGCCCCACAGCCACTGGTAGACCGCCATCGGCGGACCGGTGACCAGTCCGTTCGCCCGGTCGGTGTCGGCGGCCGAACAGCGCCAGGCGACCGTCTCACCGGGCCCCGCGCGGGCGATCCAGTCGTGGCCACCGGTGCGGATCCCGACCGATCCGGTGAACGTGCCGGACAGTCCGAGCATCGGCAGCCGCTGCCCGAACCACAGCGCCAGGATCTCGTCGATGCCGTCGATCGCCACGTCTTCGTCGACCTCGGTGACGATCCGGTTCGCGGCGTTCTGGAGGTCGATCCGGTGCACCGTGGTCTCGTGCGCCATGCGGCGGCACCAGAACCCGTAGGTGCGGTCGGCAGGCCACCAACTGGCCGCGTGCTCGGCGGGGTCGTGCGAGGTCAGCTCACGGTACAGCGCCGCGAACCCCTCCCGCAGGTACTCCTCACCGCTCTGGCCGTCCGCTGGGTCCCGCTGCCAGTCCGAGGGGCGCCTGCCCTCGGTCATCCAACCCGTGGCGACGCGGTAGACGCCGCCGACGTGCCGGACCACCTCCCCGATCGTGAGACCGGGTGTGGTGGGGACCGGCGTGTCCGGCGCCGCCTCCCGCGCCGTCGCGGTGAGCCGGTCGACCTCGGCGCCCAGCACGTCCAGCAGGCGGCCGTGGTCGACGAGTGCTTGCCCGGTCATCGCCTTCGGGACGCCTTCCTCAGGGTCGGCGGCGCGTCGCACTGCCGCACCCGGCTCGGAGTCACGGGCGTCCGCCCGTGGACGAGGTCGCGGGCCAGCTCGACGAACAACGCGGACTGGCGCAGCAGCTCGTCGGCCCGTTCGGGGGTGATCCGGCGAGTGTTGCCCGCCTGCGCGGCGGCGCGGGCCGCCGAGTGCGCGGCGAAGTACGCCGTCCAGTCGGTCAGTTCGGGCGCCGCCGTCTCGAGCAGCACCCAGACGCTGGCCGGGCGGGCCCGGCCGCGGTGCGGACGGCCGCTCGCCGCGAGCACCGCGGCGCCCGCGCGGAGCGCGGCCAGGTACGCCGCGATGAACCTGGGCGCCGGCTGGGCGGCGTGCCGGGCCTCGGCGAGGCCCCGCCGGGCGTCGGCGAGCAGGGCCGTGGCGGCGGGTGCCGCCGGAGGACGGACCGGTAGCGGCAGCGCCGGCTGCCTCTCCTCGGCGTGGGATGCGATGGCAATGGACATTGCCCCTCCCTCGGAACAACGTGCTGGTGGCGGCCCCCGGTGCCGAAACGCTTCCCCCGTTCCGGCACCGGGTGGCCTGACCGGCGAGCGCTCACCGGATGTCGAACTCTTGTTCGAGCGAGTTCCAGCGTAGCTTCGAACACCTGTTCGTTCAAGTCCTCGAATGACGTGGTGTGCCGCACTCCAGCGCGTTCGATCACACGATCGGGTCAGAACGGAAATTCCGCGGAACTCGCCCCGGGGACCCGGCGACCTGCACGACGTCACGCCGGGCCGGTCCGCCGCCCAGCCCACCTGCCCGGTGTCACACACCCCCCGCACAACGCGCGGGAAAGTGGTTCAATGCCGCGGGAACTTTCCCGCGTTCGCGGACGACGTGGATCACGGGCCTCCCACACCCGACTCCCCCAGGAAGGTGCGCCCATGCTCGTCCGGCGTCTGTCCGTCGCGCTCGCACTGGCCGGCACGGCGCTGCTGGCCGCCGCGCCCGCCGCATCGGCCCACACCACGCTGCAGAGCAGCGACCCGGCCGAAGGCGCGGCGCTGTCCACCGCGCCGCGGCAGGTGAGCCTCAAGTTCGGCGGCGCGTTCACGCTCCCGGCCGACCCGATCCGGATCACCGGCCCGGACGGCGCGCAGTGGCAGGTCGGCCCGGCGACGGTGACCGAGCGGACCCTCACCGCGCCGGTCCAGCCGTCCGGTCCCGCCGGGGCCTACGTGCTCACCTGGTCGATCGTCGCGGCCGACGGCGACCCGATCAGCGGCCGGATCAACTTCTCGCTCACGGCGCCCGCCTCCACGCCATCGCCGACTGCGGTCACGCACTCGTTCACCGCCACGGAGAGCCCGGCCACCCCGCAGGCGGCCGAGCCATCGGACGACGGCGGCTTCCCGGCCTGGGCGTGGATCGTCCTCGCCGTGGTCGTGGTCGCCGCCGTCGCCGCGGTCATCGTCCGGGGGCGGCGTTCATCGAGCTGAGGGCGGTGTCGATGACCTCCCGGCTGTCCACCAGCAGCGCCTGCGCCGCGGTGCGCCCCGTCGCGGCCAGGTACGCGTCGACCAGCCGGTTGCCCACGGCGTAACCGGCGCCGGTGAGCAGTCCGACCGGCGTGGCGCCGTACCGGATCGCGTGCGCGTCGCCGTGCACCCACGCGGTGAAGTTCTGCATGCCGGTCACCTCCAAGCCGGAGACGACCTTGGCGAACACCGCGTCGTCGTGCAGGTGCGGCACGCCGACGCGGGCGTAGCCGAGCTCGTCGCCGTACAACTGGCGGGCGAACGCGTCCGCCAGGCCCTCGGACACCACCTGCTCCCCCACCGTGACCGTCGCCGGGTCCCAGACCACGCCGCCGCTGGAGTAGCGGAGGTTGTGGTTCAGCTCGTGGACCGCGGTCGCCTCCAGCCGCGCCAGGTTCTCCGGGAACGGCCAGAAGTTGAGGAACAGGTAGCCGGACACGCTGCCGTTGGCCGTCATGCCCAGGCTCGTGCCCATGAAGTGCTCGTCACCGGGGTCGCCGAGGACGATCAGGACGGTGATGTCGGGCACCGCGAGCTCCGGGGTGGCCTCCAGCTGCACGGCGACGGCTTCGCGCAGCGCGCGCTCGATCCGGCCCCACGCATCCGCGTCGTGCAGCGCCTCCAGCGCCTCCAGGCACTTGTCCTCGTCGCGGTCGAGCGGGAAACCCGAGCCCATGCGGTGCATCGCGACGAGGTCCACCTCGCCGGGGAAGTAGCGGTACATGCCGGCGGCGGGCCGCAGCATCGCTTCGAGCAGCGCGGCCCGCTCCTCCCGCGGGGCGCGCAGGATCCGCCGCATGGCGGGGTAGGTGTCCAGAACCGTGATCGTCATGGGCGCGACGCTAAAGCCTCCAGCTAGGGGAGACTCAACCCGTTCAGAGCATCGGCACGAGCATCGCGGCCATGCCGGCGCCCATCACGGCCCGCGCGGCGCCCGTGCCACGACCGCCGGGCCCGCCCCGCACCGCGCGCCAGCCGGACAAGGCGGTGTCGGCAGCGAAGTACACGACCAGACCGGCCATCACGGCGGGCAGCAGGAACCCGGCGGACGCGCTGGAGTGGCCGCCGTGGTCACCGCTCGCGGCAGGCGCGCCGCCCATGGCGCTGACCATCGCGAGCATCGCCACCGCGCCCAGCAAGTGGTGCGTCGCCGCGGAGCGCCACCGCGGCAGGCCGGGCGCGGCGCGGAACAGCGTGGCCGCGAACCAGGCGGCCATCGCCACGAACACGACGTTCCAGGCGATTGCCGGGACGGAGTTGCCCCACGGCACGAACATCAGCGCCATCGCCACGGCCATCACCGAGTGCGCGAGCGCGGACTCGCGGTCGCCGGTCACCCCGTCGCAGCACGCCGCCCACGACCGGGCCGCCGGGGCGAGGACCTGGATCAGGGAGAAGACCGCGAGCACCGTGAACAGGCCGGCCAGCGACCAGCCGAGCCATGCCGGGGAGGAGAACATGCGGGGCCACCTTTCGCACGGATCGGCTCACGATATCGTTGGCGGACAAGGAAAAACACGCTCGACGGGCGGGCGTGAAAAGTCCCACGGCCGGGAACTCCCGGGCCGCTCCGGACGACTGGGCGGGGATACGCGTCGCCACCGGCCGCGGCCCGTGATCTCATATCGGTATGAGCAGCCTGGACCATCCGGCGGTGGCCAAGGTCGCTGCCGCGCTCGCCGAGGCGGGCAAGCACGACGCCGCTGCCGGCATCCGCATCCTGCCGGCCGAGGTGCGCACGGCCGCGCAGGCCGCCGAGGCCCTCGGCGTCGAGACCGGCGCGATCGCCAACAGCCTCGTCTTCCGCGCGGTGTTCGCCGACCGCACCGTCCCGCTGCTGTCGCTGACCTCGGGCGCCCACCGGGCCAACACGGACACCCTCGCCGCGCTGGTCGGCGCCGAGTCGGTGGAGAAGGCCGACCCGGCGTTCGTGCGCGAGCACACCGGGCAGGCCATCGGCGGCGTCGCCCCGGTCGGGCACCCGGCCCCGGTGCTCACCCTCGTCGACACCGCGCTGCAGGCCTACGACACGGTGTGGGCGGCGGCCGGGCACGCCAAGTCGGTCTTCCCGACCACCTTCGCCGACCTCGTCGCCGTCACCGGCGGACAGCCCGCGGACGTCGCGTCATGACCACGTCCCTGCACTACACCCAGCTGTCCGCCGACGACTTCCGCACCCGGCTGCGGGAAGCGCTCGCCATCTACGTCGAGGCGATGCGCTACCCGCCGGGCACGGCCGAGCAGCGCGCCCCGATGTGGCTCACGCACGCCCTGCGCGAGGGCTGGCGCTGCATCGCCGCGTTCGACGCCGAGGGCACGATGCTCGGCATCGCCTACGGCTACCGGGGCGCGCCCGGCCAGTGGTGGCACGAGCAGGTGCGGCGCGGGCTGACCTCCGCGGGCGGCGAGCAGCTCGCCCAGCAGTGGCTGGCCGACTACTTCGAGCTGACCGAGATCCACGTCCGCCCGGCGAGCCAGGCCCGCGGGATCGGCGAGGACCTGATGCGCCGCCTGCTCGACGGCGTGCCCAACCGGCACGTCCTGCTGTCCACGCCGGAGGGGCCGAGCCGGGCGTGGAAGCTGTACCGGCGCCTGGGTTTCGTCGACGCGCTGCGCGACTACCACTTCGCCGGTGATCCACGCCCGTTCGCCATCCTCGGCCGCACCCTGCCGCTGGAGCCTCAGGACCGCAGGTAGCCCACCAGCAGTCCGGCGCCGAGCAGTGCGGCGCCGCACCAGCCCTGGACGCCGAGGTCCTCGTGCAGGACGACGGCGGACAGGATCGCCGCGGTGAGGGGTTCCAGCAGGGTCGCGAGCGCCGCCACGACGGGCCGCGCGGCGCCGAGGACGCGGAAGTACAGCACGTACCCCAGGCCGGTCGGCACGACGCCGAAGTACAGCGCGACCGCGAGGACGTCCAGCCGCAGCGGCAGCGCCATGCCGAGGACCAGCCCGGCTGGCAGCAGCAGGAGCCCGCCGGTGAGCAGCCCGAACGCGGTGGTGCGCTGGTAGTCCAGGCCTTCGACGGGACGGCGCAGCGCCAGCGTCAGCACGCTGAAGCCGGCGCCGGCGGCCAGTGCGAACGCCACGCCGCCGAGCAGCCGCCAGCCGCCCTGGCCGGGGGTGGCGGACAGCAGCGCGAGCCCGGCCAGCCCGAGCGCGACCGAGAGCAGGGTCAGCGGGCCGGGCAGGCGGCGGGCGCGGACGGCCGTGGCGGCGGTGACGAAGACCGGCACGCTGCCGATGGTGACCATCGTCGCGGTGCCGACCGAGGTCAGCGTGACCGCCGCGAAGTACGCCGCCTGGAACGAGCCGAGGAGGCCGCCGGCCAGGGCGATCCGGCGAACCACCGGCTTGGTCCAGACCATCCCGCGGAGGCCGCGGGAGAGCCACAGGAAGACCACGAGCGCGGCGCCGCCGAGCAGCAACCGGTATGTGGCAACGGAAATCGCGGAGAGACCACCGCGGGTGGCGAGCAGCGACCCGGACAGCCCACCGGTGCCCCACAGCACCCCGGCGACGAGCAGGGTCAACGACGATCGGGCGCGCGCGGGCGCCTCGACGGAAACGGACATGGGAAATTCGCTCCTGCGTCTGATGTGGACAATGCCGTGGACGCGGGGCGATGCGGCATCACGAAACCCGTGATGCCTTGTGGCGCCGCAGAAGTGCGGCGAGAAGCGACCGCCCCGCTAGGCCGGGGGCGGCGGGGTGACGAGGAAGACCCGGTGCATCACGATGTCCTTCAGTCGTTGTTCCTAAGCGGCGGAGCCGCTTGCGGTGGGGCCGTCAGCCGGCACCGCCGCGGGTTCTGAGGTGGTTCCTGGCGAGGACAGCGCCGACGTGGTGAATCGGCATTCATGAGGAGGCGATCCCACAGCCAGGGGCCGCCTGGAATCGAGCCAGTCGCGCGGAGCGCGCCCGTTGAGGGTGGTGGTGGGCTGGCGGGAGGGGCCGCTACCCGCACCGCCACGCAAGCCATGGTTGAAACTCCCCTAGTCGAGTTCGGCGAGCTGTTCGCGGAGGGTGTCGAGGCCCATGCCGCCCAGGCGGAGGGCCTTCGTGTGGAAGTCCTTGAGGTCGAACGCGTCGCCCTGGCGCTTGCGCGCGTCCTCACGCGCCTCGATCCACAGGCGCTCCCCCAGCTTGTACGCCGGGGCCTGGCCGGGCCAGCCGAGGTAGCGGTTGATCTCGTCGCGCACCAGCGGCTCGTCGGTGATCGTGCGGGTCAGCATGAACTCCAGGCCGAGGTCGGGCGTCCACCGCTCGCCCTCGTGGAAGCCGGTGCCGGACGGGATCTCCAGCTCCAGGTGCATGCCGAAGTCGACGATCACCCGCGCGGCGCGGAACAGCTGCTCGGACAGCATGCCGAGCAGGTCGCCGTCGTCGGCGAGGTAGCCGAGGTCCTGCATCAGCCGCTCGGCGTAGAGCGCCCAGCCCTCGCCGTGCCCGGACGTGAACGCCAGCAGCCGCTGGAACCGGTTGAGCGACTGCTCGTGCACGGCGGTGGCGATCTGCAGGTGGTGACCCGGCACGCCCTCGTGGTAGACGGTGCTGACCTCGCGCCAGGTGGTGAACTCGTCGCGGCCCGGCGGCAGCGACCACCACATGGTGCCGGGACGGGTGAAGTCCTCGTTCGGGCCCGTGTAGTACGCGCCGGCGCCGCCGCCGGGCGGGGCGATGCGGCAGTCCAGGGCCATCAGCGGGTCCGGGATGTCGAAGTGCTTGCCGCGCAGGTCGGCCAGCGCGGTGTCGGACAGTTCCTGCATCCACCGCTGGAACGCGTCCCGGCCCCGCACCTGGTAGCGCGGGTTCGCGTCCAGCGCCGCGGCGGCGTCGGCGAGCGTGCCGCCCGGCGCGATGCGCTCGGCGACGGCCTTCATCTCGGCTTCCAGCCGCAGGAACTCGGCCCAGCCCCACTCGTAGGACTCGCGCGGGTCGAGCTTCGCGCCGATGAAGTACCGCGACCAGAGCCGGTAGGCGTCCTCGCCGACGGCGTCCTTCGCGCGGGCCTTCGGCGCCAGTTCGGCCCGCAGGAACCCGGCGAGCTCGGCGTAGGCCTCCTGGGCGGCGCGGGCACCGCGGTCGAGGTCCGCGCGCGGCGCACCGTCGGGCGCGCCGGCGATCATGTTCTGGAAGAAGCCGGTCTCCCCGGACAGCCCGGCCCACGTCTCGGCCTGCTCGGCGACCTTGGTGACCTGGCGCAGCGCGGGCGCGTTGCCGGCTTCGACGGCGGCGAGCAGGGAGGCGCGGATGCCGTCGACCGCGTCCGGGACCTTCGCCAGGCGCTTGGCGATGGTCGCCCACTGCTCGGGCGTGTCGGTGGGCATGAGGTCGAACACCATGCGCAGGTCCTGCACCGGGCTCGCGATGACGTTCAGCGACGCGACGTCCAGGCCGGCGTCGTGGATCTCCAGGTCCAGCCCGATCCGCTCGGTGAACACGGCCTTGGCCGCGCGCTCCCCGGCGTCGGCGGGCTCGGCGGCGGTGACGGCCTCCAGCGCCCGCCGCGCCAGCGCGGCGCGGGCGGCGTAGCCCTCCGGCGAGTAGTCGGTGAGCTGGTCGTCGTAGCCCGGGATGCCCATCTCGGTCGCCGCGACGGGGTGCGCGGCGGCGAAGTCCTCGACGAACTGGTCACAGATCTGGTGCACGCCCATGGATGCAACCTACCTGGCGCGGCAACCGGGTTTACGCGCGAGCGGGCACCAGGCCGAGCCGGTGGACCACCTCGCGGGTCGCCTTGGACCGGTTGAAGGTGTAGAAGTGCAGGTCCGGCACGCCTTCGGCGATGAGCCGCTCGCACAGCTCGGTGACCACGTCCAGGCCCTCGGCGCGGAACGCCTTCGGGTCGCCGGCCAGCGGTTCGAGGCGGTCCAGCAGCCGCTGCGGCGCGGGCGCGCCGGACAGCCGGATCGTGGTGTGCAGGGTGCGCGGCGTGGTCAGCGGCATCACGCCGGGGATGACCAGCGCGTCGCAACCCGCGGCGGCGACCCGGTCGCGCAGCCGCAGGAAGTCCTCGGCCTCGAAGAACAGCTGGGCGATGCCGAAGTCGGCGCCCGCGCGGAACTTGCGCACCAGGTACTTCGTGTCGGTGTCCAGGTCGAGCGAGCGCGGGTGGCCGTAGGGGAACGCGGAGACGCCGACGCAGAAGTCGCCCAGCGAGCGGACGAGCGCGACCAGCTCCTCGGCGTAGCTCAGGCCCTGCGGGTGTGGCACCCACTCGCCGTACGGGTCGCCCGGCGGGTCGCCGCGCAGCGCGAGGATGTTGCGCACGCCGACGGCGGCGTACCAGCCGATGACGTTGCGCAGCTCCGCGACGGAGTGGTCCACCGCGGTCAGGTGCGCCATCGGCACCAGCGTGGTCTCGGTCGCCACCCGCGCGATGCTGCGGATGGTGCCGTCCCGGCTCGACCCGCCCGCGCCGTAGGTGATCGACATGTAGGCGGGGTCCAGCGGTTCCAGCTCGCGGATCGACCGCCACAGCACGGCTTCGTCGGCCGCGTCGCGCGGCGGGAAGAACTCAATGGAGAACGCCGGGGACTCCCCTCGCAGGCGCTCGATCACCGACGTCATGCGGGCAATGGTAACCGGTGTCCGAAAGGTGGGAAATGAGGTCCGCCACCTGGGAAGGGCTAACGCACCGCGGCCGCAGCGGGTTGGTCCGCGCCCGCCTTGGCGCCCCACCGCCTGGCGAGCACCGCGCAGATCATGAGCTGGGCCTGGTGGAACAGCATCAGCGGCAGCACGATCAGGCCGACCGTCTGCGCCGGGAACAGGACCGCGGCCATCGGCAGTCCGCTGGCGAGGCTCTTCTTCGACCCGGCGAAGATGATCGCCACGCGGTCCGCACGGCCGAAGCCCAGCTTCGGCGTGACCACCTTGAGGGTCCAGAACACGATGTAGAACAACGCGAGGTTGACGACCACCAGCCCGCCGAGCGCGAGCGGCGTCAGCTGGTGCCAGATCCCGGCCACGACGCCCTCGCTGAACGCCGCGTAGACGACCATCAGGATGACGGTGCGGTCGGCGCGGCCGAGAACCTTCTTGTGGCGCGTGATGAACCCGCCGATCCAGCGCCGCGCGATCTGCCCGGCGACGAACGGCACGAGCAGCTGCAGCACGATCGAGGTGACCGCGTCGAGCGAGAAGCCGTTGCCGGTGCTGTGCAGCAGCAGGCCGACCAGCAGCGGGGTGATGACGATGCCCAGCAGGCTGGAGAACGACGCGGCGCAGATGGCGGCGGCCACGTTGCCCTTGGCGATCGAGGTGAACGCGATCGAGGAGTTGACCGTCGAGGGCAGCGTGCACAGGAAGATCACGCCGGCGGCCAGCGCGGGGGTCAGCACGGACGGCACGAGCAGCTTGGTGGTCAGGCCGAGCAACGGGAACAGCACGAACGTCGTGGCCAGGATCACCAGGTGCAGCCGCCAGTGCTTGAAGCCGGCCACGGCCTCGGCGGTGGACAGGCGCGCGCCGTAGAGGAAGAACAGCGCGCCGACGCCGATCGAGGTGACCCAGGAGGCGATCTCCGCGCCCTGGCCGCGCGCCGGCACCAGGCAGGCGACTCCGACCGCGGCGAGGATGCCGATGATGAACGGGTCGATGCGGAGCTTGGCGAGGAGCGCGGCGGGGCTTTTCACGCTCTCGATGGTCCGCCGGACCGGGCCGATTGTGAAGTATGATGAAGGGCATAACTGCTATCGCGATTCGCGATGGAGGCCGGTGTGCTCGATCCCGTGTGGCTGCGGACGTTCCTGACGGTGGCCGAGACGCACAGCTTCACGCGCGCCGGGCAGCGGCTCGGGCTGCGGCAGTCGACGGTGAGCCAGCACGTGCGCAAGCTCGAAGAGGCGACCTCACAGCAACTCCTGCTGCGCGACACCCATTCGGTGTCGCTGACGCCGGACGGTGAGGCGATGATCGGGTTCGCCGGGACGATCCTGGAGGACATCGAGCGGGCGCTGGCCTACTTCGCCGGGCCGGAGTTGCGCGGGCGGGTGCGGTTCGGCGCCTCGGAGGACTTCGTGGTCGGGCCGCTGCCGGAGATCCTGCGCGAATTCCGGCGGCTGCACCCGCTGGTCGACCTCGAACTGACGGTGGATCTGTCCGGTGTGCTCTACGAAAAGCTGCGCGCGGGCGAGCTGGACCTGGTGCTGGGCAAGCGCCGCGCGGGCGACGAGGCCGGAAGTCCGTTGTGGACGGACCCGCTGGTGTGGGTGGGGCGCGAGGGGTTCGAGCTGGAGCCCGGCGCGCCGGTGCCGCTGATCGCGTACCCGCCGCCGAGCATCACCCGCGCCAGAGCGCTGGAGTCGTTGCAGGACAACGGAAAGCCGTGGCGCATCGTCTGCACGAGCGGCAGCCTGAACGGCCTCCGCGCCGCGGCGCTCGCCGGTCTCGGTGTCGTGGTGTTCGCGCGGAGCCTGATCCCGGCCGGGCTGGTGGAGCTGCCGGCCGGCCACGGACTGCCCGACCCGGGCGAGGTGCAGTTCCTGCTGACCACCCGCTCGACCACACCACGCGGCCCCACGGCGGCGCTGTCGGAAGCGATCCGCGCGGAGGCCAACCGGCTGCACGGTTGACCGGAACCGCCGCTACCCGGCCGGTTCGATGCGCACCCCCTCCCGTTCGGCCCGGCGCTGTCCCCAGTCGTGCAGGATCTGCAGCGCCGGAGCCAGCTCGGCGCCCTCCGCGGAGAGCCGGTAGGTGACCGAACGGACCCCGCCGTCGTGCACGAACCTCTCCACCAGCCCGGCCGCCTCCAGTTCCCGCAACCGCGTCGTCAGCACCTTCTCGCTGATCCCCGGCATCCGCCTGCGCAGCTCGCCGTATCGGTGGTCGCGCTCCTTCAGGTACGCCAGCACCACCACGGCCCACTTGCCGCCGATGACGTCGACGGCGAGTTCGACCGGGCAGTGGTAGCGCGTGCGAGTCGTGTCCACGCACCACAAAGTACGTACTTGCCGGGCCACCGCACAGGTGCTCGACTTGACCGATGCTCACCGAATACATCCGGTACCGGATTCCCGCCGGGCAGGGCGCGGAATTCGAGGACGCCTACCGGCGCGCGTCCGCGCACCTGGCCGCCGCTCCCGAGTGCCACGACTTCGAGATGACCCGCTGCGTGGACGAACCGCAGTGCTACGTCGTCCGGCTGACCTGGACCTCCGCCGACGCGCACCTGACCGGCTTCCGGAAGGGCCCGCACTTCCCGCCCTTCTTCGCCGAGGTCCGCGGTTTCGTCGACGCCATCGAGGAAATGCGCCACTACGAACCCGTCGACATCGGCAGTCCGCTGCCGAGCCTGTACGAGTGGGCGGGCGGCGCCGAGGCGTTCGAGAAGCTGTTCACCGCCTTCTACCGGAAAGTGCCTGCGGAAGACCTGCTCGCGCCGCTGTTCGCCGGCATGGACGCCGAGCACGCGCAGCACGTCGCGCAGTGGGTCGGCGAGGTGTTCGGCGGTCCGAAGGACTACAGCACGCGCCGCGGCGGTCACCGCCACATGGTGTCGAAGCACCTCGGCAAGGCGATCACCGAAGAGCAGCGCCGCCGCTGGGTCGACCTGCTGCTGGAGACCGCGGACGAGGTGGGCCTGCCGTCGGACCCGGAGTTCCGCTCGGCGTTCGTCGCCTACCTGGAGTGGGGCACCCGGCTGGCGGTGTTCTTCTCGCGTCCCGGCGCGCGCCCCGCCGTCGACGAGCCGATGCCGGTGTGGGGCTGGGGTTCCGTGCGTCCCTGGCAGGGCTAGGGCACGCCGGCCAGCCGCAGCAGCGCGGTGACCGCCGCGGCGACGACGACCACCACCAGGAACGGCGCCTTCCGCCAGGCGAGCACGCCGCCGACGGCAACCCCGATCGGGCGGGCGAACCCGGCGAAACCGTGGCCCTCCGCGAGTGCGCTCGTCGCCACCACGGCGACCAGCAGGACCGTCGCCGAGACCGCCATCAGGTTCTGCACCCTGGGCGAGAGCTGGATCCTCGACTGCAGCAACGGCCCGGCGAACCGGAACGCGAAAGTGCCGGCGGCGAGCACCGCGATCGCGATCAGCAGGGTCATCGCCGCACCACCAGGACCAGCACCCCGGCCAGCGCGAGCAGCACCGGCAGGCCCGCGGGCAGGAACGGGGTGGCCGCGAGCGCGACCACCGCGCCGGCCAGCGCCGCGTGCCGGGTGCCGCGGTCCTTCAGCGACGGCAGCACCAGCGCGAGCAGCACGGCCGGGAAAGCGGCGTCCAGCCCGAACGCGTCGGTGTCGCCGATGACCGTGCCCGCGAAGGCGCCCGCGACCACGCCAAGGTTCCAGGCCACGAAGATGGCGATCCCGCAGGCCCAGTAGGCGGTGCGACGACGCGCGGCGTCCTCCTGTGCCAGCGCGAACGCCACGTTCTCGTCCGTCATCAGGTGGCTGCCCAGGATGCGCCCGCGGCGGCCGAGCACCTCGCTGACCGCCATGCCGAACGGCAGGTGCCTGCTGTTGACCAGCAGCCCGGCGACCGCGGCCGCGAACGGGCTGCCGCCCGCGGCCACCAGCCCGACGAACAGGAACTGGGCCGCGCCGGCGAACACCAGCAACGACATCACCACCGGCAGCCAGGCGCCGAAGCCGGACCCGGTGCTGATGGCGCCGTAGGAGACGCCGACGACCCCGTCGGCCAGCGCCACCAGGGCGACGTCACGCAGCAGGCGACGGTCGAGTGTTCGGTATATCGTACGCATCACCTTCCATGCTGAACACCGACAAAGCGTTCGTCAAGGCGAACAACCGGACTTCTGGAGCGAACACGCATGGCTGAGCGCGGCGCACCACTGGACGTCATCGCGGCTTCCCTGCGACGGGAACGCGCCCGCACCGGGCTGTCCCTCAGCGAGGTCGCCAAGCGGGCGGGTATCGCCAAGTCGACGTTGTCCCAGCTGGAATCCGGTAGCGGCAACCCGAGCGTGGAAACGTTGTGGGCGCTCAGCGTGGTGCTCGACGTGCCGTTCGCGCGACTGGTCGAACCGGTGCGGCCGCAGGTGCAGGTCATCCGCGCCGACGAGGGGCCGACGTTCTACTCGGAGCGCTCGGACTACGTGGCAACGCTCGTGGCATCCTGTCCACCGAACGCGCGCCGCGACATCTTCCGCATCGCCGCCGAGCCGGGCCCGCCGCGCCGCTCGGACCCGCACATGCCCGGCGTGGTCGAGCATGTAGTGCTCAGCGCGGGCCGCGCCCTGGTGGGCCTGACCGACGAGCCGGTGGAACTCGCCCCCGGCGACTACATCGCCTACCCGGGCGACGTGGAGCACATCTTCCAGGCCCTGGAGCCGGGCACCCGCGCGGTGCTGATCTCCGAGCACACCTAGGCGGCGCGGTAGCGGGTGGCGAGTTCGTCGAAGCGTTCGATGACGTTGCGGCCGCGGTAGTCGTGGGCGCTGAAGGTGGGTGGGCGTCAGCCGCGAGAACCGCGGCGTTTGCGGCGCCCGATCTGGTCGGCGGGTTCGGGGATGATCGCGCGAATTCCGCGGCGGCGCAGGTGTTGGCGAATGGCGCGGGAGGAGTAGGCCTTGTCGCCGCGCACGAGATCGGGTCTGGTGCGGGGGTCGGCCGCCGCCCAGCCGGGGGACCTGCAGGTGGGCCATGAGCGGTTCGAACATCGGCGAGTCCCCGGCCGACCGGGCGGTGAGCAGGGTGACCAAGGCGCGGCCGTGGCCGTCGGCCAGCCGGTGGATCTTGGTGGTCGGGCGGCTCGATCCCGGGTTTCGTGTAGTTCGATCCAGCCCCCTGCGTGGCGGGTGATGGTGGTGGCGCGCTGGTGGGCGCGGGCGATCGTGGAATCCACCGAGATCGCCCAGTCGATCTTGCCCGGCCGCGTCCGCGGGTGGCCAGCGGCCGGGCCAGCACCGCATCCCAGACGCCCTGGGCGGCCAGGCGGCGGTGCCAGGTCCAGGTTGTTTGCCAGGCGCCCGAACACCGCAGGCACATTCCGCCACGCGATCCCGCACCGGTAGCGGTAAATGATTCCCTCCGCCATCGCCGGGCGTCGGAGAACGGCCGCCCCGGTTTACCGGTCCGCACCGGCAGCAAGTCCACCATTCCAGCAACCAGCCAGCACCTTTGCCAGACACGCCCTAGTTTGACAAGTCGAATAGGTGAGTTGTCTGCTAGGTGCGTGGTTCTCTCCCGCATCATCCTGGGCCTGCTCGCCATCGCGCCCATGACCGGTTACGACCTCAAACGCCACTTCGACTCGACCGTCGGGCACTTCTGGTCGGCCGACCGGGCGCAGATCTACCGGACGCTGGCCCGGCTCGTCGCCGACGGCCACGCCGAGGTCGAGAAGGTGCCCGGGGAACGGGCGCCGGACCGGCAGGAGCACCGCATCACCGCGGCGGGCCGGGCGGCTCTCGCCGAATGGCTCGCCGGCGAGCCGGAGCGCCACGTCGAGCGGGATCCGTTCCTGGCGCGCGTGTTCTTCGGCGACGGCCTCGACGACGACGGCCTCCGGTCGCTGCTCGCCCGGCGCCGGGACGAGGTGCAGGCGCGGCTGGAGCGGTTCGAGGGCATGCGGTCCGAGGCCGCCGCGCCCGACCGCGCCGCCCGGCTCCGCCTGGCCACGCTGGACAACGGCCTCGCGCACCTGCGCGCCGAACTCGCCTGGCTGGATGAGGTCGAGGAGGAGTTCGCGTGACCGGCTTCCCCGAAGTGCACCACGCGCGGACGGCCGCGGCGCACCCGCCGCTGGTGATGCTGCACGGCGGCAACGCGGCGAACTGGATGTGGGAGCCGCAGGTGCCCGCCCTGACCGACCGGACCGTGCTCACGCCGGACCTGCCCGGTTTCGGCGAGCGGGTCCACGAGGACTGGCCGGGGCTGGACGCGGTGGCCGACGACGTGGTGGACCGGGTGCGCGCGTGTGGCGTGGACGGCCCCTTCGACCTGGTCGGGCTCTCGCTGGGCGCGGTGACGGCGGTGCGGGTGCTGGCCCGGCATCCCGGCCGCGTCCGCTCGGCGTTCCTGACCGGGGCGCCGCTCGCGCGGCCCGGCGCCGCGGTGCGCCTGATCGCCCGGCTGCAACTGGTGTTCTGGCGGGCGCCGTGGTTCTGGCGGGCGCTGGCCACGAGCTTCGGGCTGCCTGCCGACGCCCGGGAACGCTATGTGGCGCACGGGTTGTCGGTGCGCCGCGAGACCGCGTCCGCGATGTTCGCCGACGTGTACGCGGGCGGCGTGCCGGTGGAACTCGGCCGCTACACGGGACCGCTGCTGGCCGTCGCGGGCGAGAAGGAAGACCCGGTGGTGCGGCGCTCCTTGGCGACGCTGGCGCGGATCGCGCCACAGGCCCAGGTCCGGCTCGCGCCCGGCATGCACCACGTCTGGAACGTCGAGGACCCCGTCCTGTTCAACGACGTCCTGCGGGCCTGGCTGGACGGCGCCACCGACCCGCGGCTCCTCCCGGCGCGTTAGAAGACGGCCACCGCGCCCGCGGCGTCCGGCGCGGCCAGGCCGTGTCGTTCCCGGACCAGCACCGCGGGCGTGACCCCGGCCAGGTCACGCGTCTCGCGCGTCAGGTGGGCCTGGTCGGCGTACCCGGCGGCCGCCGCGGAGTCGGCCAGCGACGACGGGCGCACGGCGTCCGCGCTGCGCAGGAAACGCTGGAACCGCACGATCCGCTGCAGCGCCTTGGGCCCGAGGCCGACCTGCTCGGTGAACAGCCGACGCAACTGGCGGCCCGTCAGCGAAACCTCGTCCGCCACCGCGTCCAGCGGCGCGCCCCGCCAGATCCGGCTCACCGCGTGCCGCACCCGCGGATCACCCGGCCGAGGCCGCAGCTCCGACGGGAAAACACCGCGCCACACCGATTCCGCGACCGTGCGGGCGGCCGCGTCCGGCAGCACCGCGCTCAACGGCACCACCGCGTCCCGCACCTCGTCGCCCGGCAGGCCCAGCACCGCCGCGGTCGCCTCGGTGCGCAGCCGCAGCCCGCGCAGCTCCGCGCCGGGCGGCAGCAGGTGCAGCGCGGGCGCCAGCGTGGGCCCCACCAGGTAGGCCGCGCCGGTCGACGCGACGATCACGTCCGCCGCCGCGTCCGGCACCACCCGCTGCACGAACTCGCCCGGCACCCGCTGCGCCCACCAGCAGCGCACGACACCGGAACCCACCCGTTCGCGGTAGGTGTCCGTTTCGTTCAAGCCCTCCCCGGGCTCGGCTGCCATGCTCCGAGTATGGAACAAAGCCTGCAGATCATCACGGTGTCCACCCGGGACCTCGACGCCGCGAGGGCGTTCTACGTGGACGGGCTCGGCTGGAAGCCCCTGCTGGACGTGCCCGGCGAGATCCTGTTCTTCCAGGTCGCCCACGGGGTCGCGCTCGGCCTGTTCGACGCAGTGAAGTTCGCCGAGGACCTCAACACCACCGACGTCACCGGCCCGGCCGGGCTGACGCTGTCCCACAACCTGCCCGGCCCGGACGCGGTGGACCGCTGCCTGGAGGCCGCGGAGCGGGCCGGTGCGGAGATCCTGAAACCCGGCCAGCGGGCCGCGTTCGGCGGCTACCACGGCCACTTCCGCGACCCGATCGGCCTCATCTGGGAGATCGCGCACAACTCGGGCTGGGCCGTGGACCCCGACGGCACGGTGCGGATCGGTCTCATCGACGCCTAGACGAGCGATGCGTAACTCGGTCAGTGGTCGTAGGCGGTCAGGGAGCGGGTGGTGGGTTGGCCGGTGGCGCGGTGGTGCCAGATGGCGGCGGTGAGGGCCAGGAGGCGTTGGGCGATGCGGATGCCGACGCCTTCGATGGTGCGTCCGCCGTGCTGTTCCAGGTTCAGTTGGCCTTTGAGGGTGTCGTTGACCGATTCGATGAGCTGGCGGATCAGCCGGACGCCGCGCTCGGTGAGGTAGTGGTCGAGTTCGCGGGAGACGTAGCCCTTGCCGGCGATGATCAGCAGTCCGGGGCCCTCGGCGAGCAGGTGGGGTTCGTGGTCGCAGATCGCCATGAGTACCTGGGCAGGGAGCGGCCACACTCCACCGGGGTCGAGTCGACGATCCAAGTGGTGTCGGTCCACAGGTCGGTGTCCGCCGCCAACCAGCGCATCACCTGTTTGACCAGTGGCGACGCGGCACGCAGGCGACGGTTGTAGCCGGACTGGCCGGGCAAGTACCGGAACGCCGGGCATCCGGGCGGGCAGGAACCGCGACCACCGGGCCTCGGAGGTGAACCCCAGCAACGCCTGAGCCACGGACAGGGTGACCAACTCGGCGTCGGTCAGCTTCGGTGGCCGGCCAGCCGACGCCGGCCAGCCAAGCGGTCGTGTTCAGGTCTGTCGTCACAAACGGATCTTGAACACCCTTCGTCCGTCTCCAGACACCACCCAGACTTCCGCATTACTCGTCTAGAGCCCCGCCATCAGGTCGGTCTCGGTGATGCCCGGCCCCTGGCCCGCGCGGATGAACCACTCGGTGCCGAAGGCGTGGGTGAACGCGTCGTCGGGCATCGCCAGGAACAGGGACTGCTCGCTGATCTGGCTGGCGTGCGCGCGCATCGCCGCGCGCTTGGTCTCCAGCCACGGCCGCACGTCGACCGCGGCGGTGATCTCCGCGGCCGGCTTGCCCAGCTCGGCGAGGCCGTCGACACCGGGGATCGTGATGCCGGACTCGGCGGCCCGTGCGGCGTACTCCGCCAGCCCGGCCCGCATGTGGTCGGTGTTGACCGTGCTCTGGTACACCCGCGGCGTGCCGGCCAGCTCGGCCGCGCGCATCCCGACGCGGTGCACCTGGATGTGGTCCGGGTGGCCGTAGGTGCCGTGGTCGTCGTAGACGGTCAGCACGTCCGCCTGCTCCTCGCGCAGGATCGCCGCGAGCTTCGCCGCCGCCTCCTCCACCGGCGCCCGCCAGAACGAGCCGGGCAGGTCGTTCTCCGGCGTGCCCATCATCCCGGAGTCGGTGTAGCCGAGGAACTCCAGCCGTTTCGCGCCGAGGATCTCGGCCGCCGCCCTGGTCTCCTCGACCCGGCGCCGCCACAGCGGCTCGTCGTCGGCGAGGAAGCCGGGCGGCACCTCGCCGTGCTCGCCGCGGGTCGCGACCACGAGCACCACCCGGTGCCCCTCCTCGAAGGCCTTGCGCATGATCCCGCCGCAGGCGATGCACTCGTCGTCGGGATGGGCGTGAAACGTCACCAAGGTCGCCACGAGCCGAGCCTACGGGCGCCGATCACATCGCGGCCACCCCGCCAAGCGCGCCCGGCGCATGTCGTCGACGATAGGCGCATGGACTTCGACGCCCACCTGCCCCAGCACCTGGAACGCCACCTGGCCGCGTTCCTCACCGAGGCGGGCGCGACCGTCCGGGCCGCCCAGCCCGTGTTCGGCTCCGGCGTCGACACGCTCACCGGCTTCGTGCTCGGCGGCGGCAAGCGGCTGCGGCCGACGTTCGCGTGGTGGGCCTGGCGCGGCGCGGGCGGCGACCCGGACGGCCCCGACGCCGAGGGCGTGCTGCAGGCCGTCGCCAGCCTCGAACTGGTGCAGGCGTGCGCGTTGATCCACGACGACCTCATCGACTCCTCCGACTCGCGCCGCGGCCGCCCCACCGTGCACGTCTCCTATGCCCGCGAGCACCGGGCGAACGGCTGGCTCGGCGCCCCCGAGACGTTCGGCCTGGCCGCGTCCGTGCTGATCGGCGACCTGGCGCTGGCCTGGGCGGACGACATGTTCAACAGCGCCCCGCTGCCCGCCGCGACACTCGACGCCGCGCGCCCGGCGTGGCGCGCGATGCGCACCGAGGTGCTCGCCGGCCAGTACCTGGACGTGCGCACGCAGGCCACCGGCGACACCTCGCCGGAGGCCGCGCTGCGGGTGTCGCGCCTCAAGACCGCCGCCTACACCGTGCAGCGCCCGCTGCACCTGGGCGCCGCGCTGGCCGGCGCGGACGAGCAGCGCATCGCGACGCTGCGCGAGTTCGGCGACGACCTCGGCGTGGCGTTCCAGCTGCGGGACGACCTGCTCGGCGTGTTCGGCGACCCGTCGGTCACCGGCAAGCCGGCGGGCGACGACCTGCGCGAGGGCAAGCGCACGCTGCTGGTCGCGCTGGGCCTGCAGCTGGCCGAGGACCCGGAGCAGCACAAGCTCATCGCCGACGCGATCGGCGCCGACCTCGCCGACGACGAGGTGGACACGGTGCGCCGGACGCTGACCGAGGTCGGCGCCGTGGACGCGGTCGAGCAGCGCATCACCGCGCTCACCGGCACCGCGCTGGCCGCGCTGGAGCGCGCCCGCCTGGCCGAACCCGCGGCGACCCGGCTCGCCGAGCTGGCCGAGCTCGCCACCCAGCGCACCTTCTGAGTCGTACACAGTGGACTTCCACCTGGAGTGCGATCCAGGTGGAAGTCCATGCGGGGCAAGCACTTCCGCCGCCCTGCGCGAGGGTCCTGAGTGTGGCTAGGCTGGCGGTATGACCGACACCACCAGGCCGATCCGGATCGGGCTGCAGCTCCAGCCGCAGCACGCCGACTACCGGACCATCCGCGAAACCGCCTCCGCCGCCGAAGACCTCGGCGTCGACATCATCTTCAACTGGGACCACTTCTACCCGCTCTACGGCGACCCCGACGGCAAGCACTTCGAGTGCTGGACCATGCTCGGCGCCTGGGCGGAGTCGACGTCGCGGGTCGAGATCGGCGCGCTGGTCACCTGCAACAGCTACCGCAACCCCGAACTGCTCGCCGACATGGCGCGCACGGTCGACCACATCAGCGACGGCCGCCTGATCCTCGGCATCGGCTCCGGCTGGTTCGAGAAGGACTACGACGAGTACGGCTACGAGTTCGGCACCGCGGGCGGCCGCCTGGACGACCTGGCCGAGGCGCTGCCGCGCATCGAGTCGCGGCTGGGCAAGCTCAACCCGGCGCCCACCCGCAAGATCCCGGTGCTGATCGGCGGCGGCGGCGAGAAGAAGACGCTGAAGCTGGTCGCTAAGCACGCCGACATCTGGCACGGCTTCGGCGACCCGGAGACCGTCGAGCGCAAGGTCGGGATCCTGAAGCAGCATTGCGCGGACGTCGGCCGCGACGCAGGCGAGATCGAGATCTCCACCGGCGTGCAGGGCGAGCCGGATGAGCTGGGCCCGAAGCTGCGGGGGCTGGGCGTGAGCCTGTTCACCGTCGGCGTCGGCGGCCCCGACTACGACCTGGGCCTGCTGAAGAAGTGGATCTCCTGGCGCGACGCGCAGAACGGCTGACACCTGCCGGGCGGAGGCGGGTGCGACTCCGCACCCGCCTCTTCGCTAGAACGCCATGGCCTGGGCGCGGCGCTTCACCTCCGTGCCGTGGTTGGTGCGCAGGGCGTTGATCGGGGTGCTGCCGGGCAGCGTCTCGTCCGCCTCGTAGAGCCAGCGCAGCATCTCCGTGCGGCTGAACCCGGCGTCGGCGAGCACCGTCAGCAGTCCGGTCAGCCCCTTCACCGGCTGACCGCCGACGAAGAAGTCCGCCGGGACCATCAGGTCGCCGTCGCGCCGCACGGCGAGCAGCTGACCGTCCCGCAGCAGCTGCCGGACCTTGTTCACCGAAAGGCCGATCTGCTCCGCCACTTGCGCCAGCGACAGCACGGCCACGTCGGCGTCGAGGATGTCATCAGCGACTGGGATCGCACTCACGCAAGACAGGGTGCCACATCAGGCCTGGTTGTCCGCAATGTCGCGCGAACGGCGTAACGAAAGCTCCACCACGGCAGTCCCGGGGCGGCTCCACGGACTCCGGCAAAGTCCGTACGATCGGGCGCGTGACGAGCACGGAAACCAGCCTGGCCGGGACGCTACTGGAGCGGCGTTACCGGGTCGACGGCCTCCTGGCGCGGGGCGGCATGTCGGCCGTCTACCGGGGGTCGGACACGAGGCTGGACCGTCCGGTCGCCATCAAGGTCATGGACCCGCGCTTCGCCGACGACCGGTCGTTCGTCGAGCGCTTCGAGCGCGAGGCGCGGCTGGCCGCGAAGCTGCACCACCCGAACGTGGTCACGGTGCACGACCAGGGCGTCGACGTGGCAGGCGACCGCTCGCACGTGTTCCTCGTGATGGAGCTGGTCGACGGCGGCACGCTGCGCGACCTGCTGGAGCAGCGGGGCAAGCTCGACGTGCCGCTGGCGCTGAGCGTGGCCGAGCAGATGCTCGCCGCGTTGTCGGCCGCGCACCAGGCCGGCCTGGTGCACCGCGACGTGAAGCCGGAGAACGTGCTGATCGGCGCCACCGGCCACCCGCCGACCGGGGTGGTGAAAGTCGCCGACTTCGGCCTCGTGCGTGCCGTCGCGAGCGCGGGCACGACCAGTTCGAGCATCATCCTGGGCACCGTCTCCTACCTGGCGCCCGAGCAGGTCACCACCGGCATGGCGGGCGAGCGCGGCGACGTCTACTCGGCCGGCATCGTGCTCTACGAGATGCTCACCGGCCAGGTGCCCTACACCGGCGACACCGCCATCTCGGTCGCCTACCGGCACGTGAACGACGACGTCCCGGCGCCCAGCACGGTCGAGCCCGGCCTGCCCGCGGTGCTGGACGACCTGGTGCTGCGCGCCACACGGCGCGACCCGGAAGCGCGGCCCGCGGATGCCGCCGCGTTCCTGCAGGAGCTGCGCCGCGTGCGGGCGGCGCTGGGCATCGCGCCCGCGCCGATCCCGGTGCTGCCGCCGAAGGAGGTGCCCGCCGCGCCCGCGCCGCCCGTGGACCCGGAGAAGACCGTGCCCGCGTTCGCGCCGGTCGCGACCACGGACCCGATCGCGGGCCCGCGCGGCACCCGCGCGATGGTCCGCCCGCAGGCCGCGCCCGTACCGCCGCCCCCGCCCGCGCCGCCGCGGGAGGACCTGAAGACGTTCGTGCAGCGCCGCCCGGTGGTGCTGTGGGCCGTCATCGCCACGCTCGTGGTGGCCCTGGTCGGCACCGGCGTGTGGTGGTTCAGCGTCGGCGAGGACGCCGCGGACTCGATCTCGATCCCGCCGGTGGCCGGCCTGGACCAGGCCACGGCGGAGAAGACGCTGCACGACGCCGGCCTGTCGGTGACCGTGACCCGCCAGTTCAGCGACACCGTCGCGGCCGGCAAGGCGATCGGCAGCGATCCGCAAGCCGGGACGTCGGTGCAGAAGAGCAGCTCGGTCACCCTGGTGCTGTCCTCGGGCCGCCCGACGGTGCCCGACATCAGCCCGGGCACCGAGCTGGCGCAGGCGGAGGCGGCCGTCAAGGCGGCCGGGCTCACGCCGCGGCGGGACGAGAGCATCGACACCTACAGCAGCACGGTGCCTGCCGGGAAGGTGCTCGTGGTCGACCCGAAGCCCGGCACGCAGCTCACCATCGGCTCGCCGGTGCGGATCGGCCTGTCGCAGGGCCCGCCGCCGTCGCCGGTGCCCAGCGTCGTCGGGTTGAGCCGGAATGAGGCCTTCCAGCGGTTGAGGGAGGCCGGATTCGAGCCCTACGATGCCGGCACCGAGTTCTCCGAGAACGTGCCGAGCGGCAGCGTCACCCGCACCACGCCGGCAGCAGGGACCACCATCGACGGCCATGGCGACAAGCGGGTCGGCGTGTTCACCTCCACCGCGGTCCAGGTCCCGTCCGTGCTCGGACGGCCGGTGCAGGACGCGATCCAGCTGCTCACCGACGCCGGGCTGCAGGCCGACGTGCAGGGCCGCACGCGGAACTTCTCCATCGTCGTCGGGCAGGATCCCGAGCCCGGCGAGCAGGTCGAACGCGGCAAGAAGGTGAAATTGCAAGTATTTCCTTGATCGACAAGGAGATCCGCGCGATTTTCACGTCCACAAAGGACCGATACCCCATTCGAGTGAGAATCGGGAGCCGTTAGCGCTGCGGAAACAAATGGACTACCGTTTCGTCACGTCCGTTTGCTCAAGTAGCAGGCAATCCCGTGTCACCGACCGTAGAGGGGTCGTCTATGGCTGGCCGTCAGCTCAGTGGGCTGGACGTGGCTTTCCTTTGCCTGGAAGGGGAATCCACCCCCATGCACATGGGGGCGGCGGTGATCTTCCAACCGGATGACCCCGTTGATCCGCACCGGCTGGCCGATCTGCTCGCCCGGCGCGCGAGACGGATCCCGCGCCTGCGCCAGCGGTTCCGTTCGTCGTTGTTCCCGCCGGGCGGAGCGACCTGGGTGGAGGACCCGCAATTCGATCCGCGCCGGCACATCCACGTGCACCGGCTGGCCGGGTTCTACGCCGACGACCCGCTCGCCACGCACGCGGCCGAGTGGATGGAGCAGCCGCTGCCGATGGACCGGCCGCTGTGGGACCTGCACGTGGTGACCGGCCTGGCGGACGGCCGGTTCGCGCTGCTGCTCAAGCTGCACCACGCGTTCACCGACGGCGCCGGCGCGTTCGCGGTGGCCGCCGGGCTGCTGGACGAGCTGCCGATCACGCGCATGCTCATCGAGGCGGCCGACCGGCCGGCCGATCCGCGTTCGCCGCTGGAGGCGCTGCGGGACGGGGTCGCGGAGGCGTTCAGCCAGGCCGGGGAGAACGCGGCGATCGCGGCGGCGGTGCTGCGTGCCGCGCGGCCGTACCCGTTCTCCCCGTTGGGGGCGCCGGATTCGGCCAGCAGGCGGCTCGGGTTCGTCCGGTTGCCGCTCGCCGACATCCGCACCATCCGCGGCACGCACGGCGGCACGCCCAACGACGTCGTGCTGGCCGTCCTGGCTGGCGCGCTGCGGGAGTGGATGATCAACCGCGGTCAGCGGCCGGACGCCCGCACGCTGCGGGCGCTGATCCCGGTGAGCATGCGGGCGCGTGAGGGCGGCTGGGGCGCCAACCAGCTGTCCGGTTACCTGTGCGACCTGCCGGTGCACCTGGACGATCCGGTGCGGCGGTTGCGGGAGATCCGCTGGTCGATGAACCGGAACAAGGCGGCGGGGCCACAGCGCGGGGCGGGTGCGCTGCCGGTGCTGGCCGACCGGTTGCCGCCGGGGCTGCACCGGCTGGCGACGAAGGTGGCCGGGAAGGCCGCGGGGGCGCTGTTCGACACGGTGATCACGAACGTGCCGTTGCCGAAGCTGGACCTGACCCTGGACGGCGCGCGGTTGTGCGAGATCTACCCGTTCGTGCCGCTGGCGCCGCGGCACGCGGTGGGCATCGCGGCGGCCACGTACGCCGACCACGTCCACATCGGACTGCAGATGAACGGCGACGCGGTGTCCGACACCGGTTCGCTGCGGGACGCCGTGCTGAAGTCCGCCGCTGCTCTGTACGAGCGGTCGATCTAAACATCCGGCGCGGCTTCAGTCATGATGAAGCCATGCCGGTCCCCGACGCGCAGTGGCTTCGCCGTGCCACGAAGAGTGCCATCGTCGTCCCCGTCCCCGAGACGGACCACCTGGTCACCCGGCACCGGCGGACCGTGCCGGCGCACGTGACCGTGCTGTACCCGTTCGTGGCGCCGCGGGACATCGACGCCGGGACGGTGGCCGATCTGGAGGCCGCGCTGGTCGGCATCGAGGCGTTCGAGTGCGAGTTTTCGCAGGTGGGGTGGTTCGGCTCGGAGGTGGTGTGGCTGGCGCCGGAGCCGGACGAGCACTTCCGGGCGCTGACGCAGGCGGTGTGCGAACGCTTCCCGGCGCACCCACCCTACGGCGGCGAGCACCCGGACACGGTCCCCCACCTGACAGTGGTGGACCACCGAACGGGCGACGCCCACACCCGGCGACGCGCGGCGGCAGAACTGGCCGCGGCGCTCCCGGTGCGGGCGTGGATCGACCGCGTGCACCTGGTGGCGGGCGAGGACGAACACGGCCCGTGGCGCACGGTGGCGGCCTTCGAGCTGCCGGCGCCGCTACAGCGGCCCCGGGAAGCCGCCGAAGACTACTTCGCTAGCTAGCAGCCAACCACCCAACCGCCACCCGGCAACGCAGAGCACCAGCACGGAGCACCCCAACCGCCACCCGGCAACGAAACGCAACCAACCCCCGAGCCACCCCTCTCCCGCAACCCGATCCCCAGCCAAATCGGTTGCCGAGCAGCGGGGTCAAGGTACTCTTTCCCGCCTTGACGCCGCTTCTCGGCAACCGAACACTGAAAGATCGGGTTCGGGAGGGCCGGAAATCAACCCCGCAACATCTCCGCCACCAGGAACGCCAACTCCAGCGACTGCTGCGTGTTCAGCCGCGGATCGCAGGCCGTCTCGTACCGCCCGGCCAGATCGGAGTCGGAGATCTCCTGCGCCCCGCCGAGGCACTCGGTGACGTCCTCGCCGGTGAGCTCGATGTGGATGCCGCCGGGGTAGCTGCCGAGCTTGTGGTGCACCTCGAAGAAGCCCTGGACCTCGTCGATGATGCGGTCGAAGTGGCGGGTCTTGTAGCCGCTGGACGACTCGTGCGTGTTGCCGTGCATCGGGTCGCACTGCCAGATCACCTTGTGGCCGGTGGCCTCGACCTTCTCCACGATGGCGGGCAGGACGTCGCGGACCTTGCCGTTGCCCATGCGGGAGATGAGGGTGACGCGGCCGGGCTGGTTGCGCGGGTCGAGGCGCTCGACGTACTCCACGGCCTGCTCGGGCGTGGTGGTCGGGCCGATCTTCACGCCGATGGGGTTGGCCAGCAGTTCGGCGAGGGCGATGTGGGCGCCGTCGAGCTGGCGGGTGCGCTCGCCGATCCACAGGAAGTGGGACGAGAGGTTGTACAGCTTCGGGTTGGCCGCGTTGGCGTTGTCCATCCGCAGCATGGCGCGCTCGTAGTCGAGCAGCAGGGCCTCGTGGCTGGCGAAGATCTCGGTGGAGTGCAGCGAGGTGTCGCTGACGCCGCAGGCGGACATGAACCGCAGGCCGCGGTCGATTTCGCCGGCCAGCGCCTCGTAGCGCTCGCCCGCGGGCGAGGTGCGGACGAAGTCCTTGTTCCAGTCGTGCACCTGGGCGAGGTCGGCCATGCCGGCGCCGGTGAGGGCGCGGACCAGGTTCATCGCCGCGCCGGAGTTGGCGTAGGCGCGGATCATGCGGCCCGGGTCGGGGACGCGCAGCTCGGGCTTGGCGACGAGCGAGTTGACGATGTCGCCGCGGTAGACGGGCAGGCCGAGCGCGTCGGTGCTGTTGGAGCGCGGTTTGGCGTACTGGCCCGCGATGCGCCCGACCTTCACGACGGGCAGGCTGGCGCCGTAGGTGAGGACGACGGCCATCTGCAGGAGCGTGCGCAGGTTGGCGCGGATGTGCGGCTCGGTGTTGGACTCGAACGTCTCGGCGCAGTCGCCGCCCTGGAGCAGGAAGGCCTCGCCGCGGGCGACCATGGCGAGGCGGTCCTGGAGCCGGTCGATCTCGGCGGGCACGGTGATGGGCGGCACGGCCTCGAGCAGGTGGCGGACCCGGCCGACCGCGTCGGCGTCGGGCCACTCCGGCTGCTGGGCGGCGGGGCGGGACAGGGCGTCGTCCAGCCGGGCACGCAGTTCCGGCGGCAGGGGCGGCAGCTCGGGAAGGGTGTCGACGGGCACGTCCACGGTCCAGTTCACCACCCCAGGATATGGGGTGCGCTGGGACGATCCGCCCCGAGGTGGTGGGGGCCACCCCGGGGCGGCGCCCTCAGCCCTGCTGCACGCGCTCCGGCTCGGGTTCCGGCTTCGCGCGGTCGCCGTGGCCCGGCCACCACGCGGCGCGGCCGATGAGCGCCGTCAGGCTGGGCACGAAGAACATCGCCATCACGAACGCCGCGACGAGGATCCCGAACGACAACGCGAACCCCATCTCGGCCAGCAGCGCGTTGCCGGCCAGCATCAGCGCACCCAGCGAACCCGCCAGGATGACGCCCGCCGCGGCGATGGTCGGGCCCGTGTGACGCACCGCGAGCGCCGCCGCCTCACGCGGGGAATGACCGTTCTTCGCCTCTTCCCGCAGCCGGGCCATCATCAGGATGTTGTAGTCCGTCCCCAGCGCGACCACGAACATGTAGATGATCAGCGGGATCATGAAGATCAGCCCGGTCTCGCCGATCGCGTTCTGGAACAGCAGCGTCGTCGCGCCCAGCGTCGCCGCGAAGCCGAGGCCAACGGACGCCATCACGTACCACGGCGACACCACGCTGCGCAGCAGCAACGCCAGCACCAGCATGATCAGCACCGCCGCCACCGGGAACACCACCCGGTAGTCGCGGTTCATCGTGTCCTGGATGTCGACGTACACCGCCGTCTCGCCGCCGACCAGCGCCCGCGCGCCCGGCGGGGCGCCGTCGTGCGCGGCCGTCCGGAGCGGGCCCGACACCGTGTCGATCGCGGCGTCCGAACTCGGGTCGTCGGTCAGGGTGACCGCGAAGTTGGCCGTGGCGCCGTCGGCGCTGACCTGCGGCTGCCCGACCTGCCCGACACTCGGCACGGCTCGCAGCCGCTCCCCGAACGACGGCAGCGCCGAGACGTCCAGCGCCCCGCTGTCGCTGTGCAGGTAGACGTTCGTCGGCGAGGTCGTGCCCGGTGGCAGGCCGCGCTCCAGCTGCCGCAGCCCGACCTGCGATTCGGCGGTGTCCGGCATCGAGCCGGACGCCAGGTCGAAGGTCGGGTTGAAGTTGACCAGCCCGGCGGCCAGCGCGGCCATCACCACGCCGGACACGGCCGCGAAGATCGCCGGCTTGCGCCCGAGACCCCGGCCGATCGCGGCGAACCGCGCGCCCTTCGGCTCGGCGCGCCACGACTTCGACGGCCAGAACACCTTGGCGCCCAGCAGGGACACCACGGCGGGCACCAGGGTCAGCCCGGCCAGCAGCGTGACCGCGACCGCGATCGCCAACGACGGGCCCATCGAGCGGAAGAACCCGAACAACGACAGGGCCATCGACAGGAACGCGATGATCACGACGGCCGCCGCGGACGTGATCGCCTCGCCGACGCGGCTCACCGCGGTGACCATCGCCTGTTTCGGTTCGTCCCCGGCGCGCAGGCGTTCGCGGAACCGGAACATCAGGAACAGGATGTAGTCGGTGCCGACGCCGAACAGCACCACGATCAGGATCGACGAGATCGACGCGTCGGTCTGCATCCCGAACAGCTTCACCACCCAGGAGATGAGGCCGTTCGCGATCTGCGACACGATGCCGATCAGCACGATCGGCAGCAACGCGATCACCGGGCTGCGGAAGATCACCAGCAGCAGCACGAGGATCAGCAGCACGGTCGCGATGCCGACCACGGCGTCCGCGCTGCCCGACGCCTCCTGCACGTCGAGCTGCTGCGCGACGGTGCCGGTGGTGGCGGCCTTCAGGTCGCCGCCGCCGAGCAACGCCTGCAGCTCCGTGCGGAACTGCTTGGCCGACGCGGTCAGCTGCTCGGCGTTGCCGGACGACAGCTGCGGCATCTTCACCGCGGAGATCTGCACGACGTTGTTGGGCGCCGGGGTGGGCGGCGAGATCAGCTCGACGTCCGGCAGGCGTTTCGCGGTCAGGCCGGCCAGTACTTCGCCGGTCTTCTGGGTGTCCGCCGCGGTGAGCGGAGCGTTGTCGCCGCGGTAGAACACGACGAGCATCGACGGGGTGAACGCGGTGGGAAACGCTTCCTGGCCCAGGGTCATCGCCTGGATGGACTCGTAGTCCCTGGGCAGTGCGTCGCTCTCGTCCGTGCTGCGGGGCAGCGCCGGCGCGGTGAAGATCACCACCACGGCCAGCACGACCCAGGCGGCGATCACCCACCAGGGCCGGTGTACGACCAACCGCCCCAGCCGGGCGAAGACGCCACGTTCGATGACGGGTTCTTGCCTCGCGGAGGTCATGCCCATTCAACCCCCGCGAAGCTGAGAACCGGGAAGAGCCCTAGGACGTGTCCTCAAAGTTGGAGATTCGACCTGGTTTGATCTTGGGTTGCGGTGCGTAGGCACGAGCTGACTGATGAGCAGTGGCAGGTGATCGAGCCATTGCTGCCGGCGTCGGGGACGAAGGGACGTCCGCGGGTCGATGACCGCCGGGTGATCAACGGGATGTTGTTCAAGGCCAAGACCGGGGTGGCTTGGCGTGACTTGCCGGGGCGGTATGGGCCGTGGAAGACGGTCTACAACCGGTTCTGGCGCTGGTCACGTACCGGCACTCTGTCCGCGTTGGTGGCACGGTTCGTGTGATCGCCGAGGCGATCGACGAACTCGACCGCGAAGTCTCGGTCGATTCCAGCATCGCGCGGGCGCATCAGGACGCTGCCGGCGCCCGCCGCATGACCGCGCCCCACACAGGGGGAAGCGCACTCGTGCGGCGGACACAGCGAACCACATGATCATGCCATCGGCCGGTCCCGCGGCGGACCAACCACCAAGATCCACCTCGCCCGCGACGGCCACGGACGGCCCTTTGTCGACCCTGTTGACCGGCGGCAACGTCAACGACTGCGCCATGTTCACGCATGTCATGGCGGGCATCGAGTTCCACCGGCCAGGCCCAGGCAAGACCGCCACCCCCTACCGGAGCATGATCGACCTGGCCACACTGCTCATCTGGATTTGAGGACACGTCCTAGGACATCGCTTTCCACTCATGAGCCAGGAGCCCGAGCAGCACCTCATCGAGGAACTCGCCCATCACCCAGGCCGACTTGCGCAGCACGCCCTCCCGCACGAAGCCGTTGCGCTCCGCCGCGCGCAGCATCGCGTAGTTGTCCGCCAGCGTCTCGATCTGCAGCCGCTGCAGGCCGCGCACCACGAAGCCGTAGTGGCACAGCACCGCGACCACGTCGCTGCCGTAACCCTTGCCGCGCGCGGACGGCAGCAGTCCCAGCCCGATGTGCGCGGTGCGGTTGTGCGTGTCGATGCCCCACAGGTTCGCGGTGCCGATCAGCGTGTCGCCCGCCAGCTCCACGATCGAGAACGGGACGTGTTCCGCCACGCTGTCGTCGACGTGCAGCCGCCGGTCCTTCGAGCTCGGCGAGATCGGCCGCCACGGCCGGCTTTCCGCCCGGGAACCGCCCTCCACGTCGTCGTAGAGCTCGGTCCGCAGGATCGGGATGTCCTCCTCGTACCGGGCCCGCAGCCCGACCTTCTCGCCCTTCAGCATGCGGGCTTCCTATCCGACCGGGCCGGGCCGCGGCAACCGAATATGAACTACCGCGCAACCGCCGCGTTGTAGAGCGCCTCCGCGTCCGCGCCGAAGTACGGGCCGAACATCACGCCGGGCAGGAAGGTGTAACCGAAACTGTTCACCGAGTTCTGGATGCCGGTCCCGGTCGCCTCGTCGAAGCTGAGGAACCACGGGCCGCCGCTGGAACCGCCGGTCATGTCGCAGCGCATTCCGAGGTCGTTGCTGCCGAACGTGTCGTTGAAGGTCCGGCCGGCGCAGTAGGTCAGTTCGCTGCCGTCGTACGGCGGCTCGGCGGGGTAGCCGAAGCTGTGCATCGCCTGGCCGCGCGGCTGGTTGAACGCGATTCCCTGCGAGCCGACGACATCCGTCAGGTACTGGCCGTTGAGCGGGGCCACCACCGCGGCGCCGACGTCGTAGTTGAGGTCCTCGTTCGCCTGCCACTGCGGCGTGGTGAGGGTCGTGGTGGCGGCCCACTCGCCGTACGGGGCGTTGCCGTTGTCGTAGCCCGGCACGAAGACCCAGTTGGTGTGCCAGCTGCCCTCGAACTTCACGCAGTGCCCGGCAGTGATGACGACGCTGCGGTTGGCGCTGGTGACCGCGTCGCCGCTGCACGAGGCTGGGGAACCGTTGAAGGTGAAGAACACCCGGCCCGCGGTGCGCGTGACCGCGCCGCCGCCGGCCCACGGGTCGCCGGTGCTGACCTTCGAGGTCCGCGACGGGAGCAGGCGCGGCACCGCGGCGCGGACGTCGGCGCCGAGGTCGCGGGCGGCGGTCACCAGGCCGTCGAGCGGCTTGGCGGAGCGCATCTTCTCCGGCGTCCAGTACTCCGCGGCACCGGCGCCGTGGAAGTGGACCGCCGGGCCGGGCGCCGCCGTGGCCGGCGCGTTGAACACGGCCGTGGTGACCGCGGCGACCGCCGCGAGGACCAGTGCCCGGATACCTGTTCGCTTCATGACGCCACCCGTCTGCCGGTCGATCCGTTGTCACCGAAAGTTAGGCGGGCGCGACGGGGTGAACAATCGGCCGTTCGGGCCCAGGGTGAGCCCGAACGGCCGATGCGCGTTATTTGGTTGCGTTACCCGGAGAGTTACACCACAGCGAGCGGCAGAGCCGTCGGATGCACCGGGGCCGGCAGGTCCGACGCGCCGGTCAGGTAGGCGTCGACGGCGTTGGCCACCGAGCGGCCCTCCGCGATCGCCCACACGACCAGCGACGCGCCGCGGTGGGCGTCACCGCAGACGAACACGCCCGGGGCCTCGGTCTGCCAGTCCGGGCCGCACGAGATGGTGCCGCGCCGGGTCAGCCGGATGCCCAGGTCGTCGAGCAGCCGCATGTGCTCCACGCCCTCGAACCCGATGGCGAAGAGCACCAGGTCGGCCGGGATCTCCTCGATCTCGTCCGACACCGGCAGCACCTCGCGGCGCCCGGTCTCCGGGTCCTTGACGACCTTGACCTGCTGCAGCTCGATCGCGCGGACGTGCCCGTTCTCGTCGCCCACGAACCGCCGCACGGCGACACCGAACTTCCGCTCGCCGCCCTCCTCGTGCGCCGGGTAGGTGCGCAGCACGTACGGCCAGGTCGGCCACGGCGACCGCTCGTCGTCGCGGGTCGTCGGCGGCATCGGGTACTGGTCCAGCTGGACCACCGAGGCCGCGCCCTGGCGGATCGCGGTGCCGTAGGAGTCGGCGCCGGTGTCACCACCGCCGATGATCACCACGTGCTTGCCGTGCGCGTGGACCGGCGACGGGCCGTCGCCCTCGCACTGCTTGTTGGCCGGCACCAGGTGCTCCATCGCCAGGTGGATGCCCTTGAGCTCCCGGCCGGGCGTGGTGGTGTCGTCGCGGCCGCGCAGCGCGCCGACGGCGAGCACGACCGCGTCGTAGCGGGCCCGCAGCTCCTCGACGGTGATGTCGACGCCCACCTCGCAGCCCGTGACGAACTGCGTGCCCTCCTTCTTGAGCTGGGCCAGGCGCTTGTCGAGGTGCTTCTTCTCCATCTTGAACTCGGGGATGCCGTATCGGAGCAGCCCGCCGAGCCGGTCGTCCCGCTCGAAGACGGTCACGTCGTGCCCGGCGCGGGTGAGCTGCTGGGCGGCGGCGAGACCGGCCGGGCCGGACCCGACCACGGCGACGCGCTGACCGCTGGCCACCTCGGCGACCTGCGGCTGGGCCAGGCCCAGCTCCCACGACTTCTCCGCGATCGTCGCCTCGACGCGCTTGATCGCGACCGGGCCGCCGGACAGCGGCGAGATGGACAGCGTGCAGCCCGCCTCGCACGGCGCCGGGCACAGCTTCCCGGTGAACTCCGGGAAGTTGTTGGTGGCGTGCAGCCGGTCGCTGGCCGCGGTCCAGTCACCGCGGCGCACCAGGTCGTTCCACTCCGGGATCAGGTTGCCGAGCGGGCAGCCGGAACCGGCCGAGTGGCAGAACGGGATGCCGCAGTCCATGCAGCGGGTGGCCTGGGTGCGCACCTGCTGGTCGCGCTCGGCCGGTTCGAGGTCGACGTAGACCTCGCGCCAGTCCTCGGCGCGGTGCTCCTTGGGGCGCTTGGGCGGCTCGACCCGCTCGTACTTCAGGAAGCCCTTGGGGTCAGCCACGAGACGCCACCTCCATGATCGCCTCGTCGACGTCGCGGCCCGCGGCCTTCGCGGCCTTGGTCGCCTCCAGCACGCGCTTGTAGTCGCGCGGCATGACCTTCGTGAAGCTCGCCGACCGGCGCGGCCAATCGCCGAGCAGCGAGGCGGCGACCGCCGAGCGGGTGAGTTCGTGGTGACGGGTCACGATGTCCTTCAACCAGTTCAGATCCTCGGGCTCGAGCGGGAGCAGCTCGACCATCTCGCGGTTGACGCTGCCCTGGTCGAGGTCGAGGACGTAGCCGATACCGCCGGACATGCCCGCGGCGAGGTTGCGGCCGGTCGGACCGAGCACCACGGCACGGCCACCGGTCATGTATTCGAAGGCGTGGTCGCCCACGCCCTCGGCGACGACGGTGGCGCCCGAGTTGCGTACGCAGAACCGCTCGCCCACATGCCCGCGCAGGAACATCTCCCCCGCGGTGGCGCCGTAGGCCAGCGTGTTGCCGGCGATGACCTGACGTTCAGCGGCGAACGTCGCGTCCGGGTGCGGCCGCACGATGATGCGGCCGCCGGACAGGCCCTTGCCGACGTAGTCGTTGGCGTCGCCCACCATCTCCAGCGTGACGCCGCGCGGCAGGAACGCGCCCAGCGACTGCCCCGCCGACCCGGTGAGCCGGATGTGGATCGTGCCGTCGGGCAGGCCCTCCCCGCCGTAGCGGCGGGTGATCTCCGAGCCCAGCAGTGTGCCGACGGTGCGATTGACGTTGCGCACCGGCAGTTCCAGCCGGACCGGGTGCGCGTCCTCCAGCGCCGCCTCGGACAACTGGATCAGCGTGCGGTCCAGAGCGTGCTCGAGGCCGTGGTCCTGCTCGCGGATCTTGCGCCGGGCGCCGCCGTACGGGGTGTCGGTCGGCATCTGGAAGATCGGCGACAGGTCCAGGCCGCTGGCCTTCCAGTGGTCGACGGCGTCGTCGGTGTCCAGCACGTCGGCCCGGCCGATCGCCTCGTCCAGGGTGCGGAAACCCAGCTCCGCCAGCAGTTCCCGGACCTCCTGCGCGACGAACCGGAAGTAGTTCACCACGTGCTCGGCCTGCCCGGTGTAGCGCTTGCGCAGCTCCGGGCTCTGGGTGGCGACACCGACGGGGCAGGTGTCGAGGTGGCAGACGCGCATCATGATGCAGCCGGCCACGATCAGCGGCGCGGTCGCGAAGCCGTACTCCTCGGCGCCGAGCAGCGCGGCGACCACGACGTCGCGGCCGGTCTTCATCGCGCCGTCGACCTGCACGGTGATGCGGTCGCGCAGCCCGTTCAGCATCAGGGTCTGCTGGGTCTCGGCAAGGCCGATCTCCCACGGCGTGCCCGCGTGCTTGAGCGAGTTCAGCGGCGAGGCGCCGGTGCCGCCGTCGTGGCCGGAGATCAGCACGACGTCCGCGTGCGCCTTGGACACGCCGGCCGCGACCGTGCCGACGCCGAGCGAGCTGACCAGCTTCACGTGGATGCGGGCCTGCTCGTTGGCGTTCTTCAGGTCGTGGATCAGCTGCGCCAGGTCCTCGATCGAGTAGATGTCGTGGTGCGGCGGCGGCGAGATGAGGCCGACGCCCGGCGTGGAGTGCCGGGTGCGCGCGATCCACGGGTACACCTTGTTCGGCGGCAGCTGGCCGCCCTCGCCGGGCTTGGCGCCCTGCGCCATCTTGATCTGGATGTCGTCGGCGTTGACCAGGTACTCGCTCGTCACGCCGAACCAGCCGCTGGCGACCTGCTTGATCGCGCTGCGCCGCTCGGGGTCGTAGAGCCGCTCCGGGTCCTCGCCGCCCTCACCGGTGTTGGAGCGGCCGCCGATGCGGTTCATCGCGATCGCGAGCGTCTGGTGCGCCTCGGCCGAGATCGAACCGTAGGACATCGCGCCGGTGTTGAACCGCTTGCAGATCGACTCGACCGACTCGACCTCGTCGATCGGCACCGGGGCGCGGCCTTCCTTGCGGAACTTGAACAACCCGCGCAGCGCACCGCCCTCGCGGGACAGGCGGTGCACCTCTTCGGTGTACTTGCGGTACACCTCGTCGCGGCGCGTCTTGCTGGCGTGCTGCAGCAGGAACACGGTCTCCGGGGTGAACAGGTGCAGCTCGCCCTCGCGGCGGTAGGCGTACTCGCCGCCGCTGTCCAGGCGGCGGTGCACCCGGTCGGTGGGGTTGTCCGGGTACGCCCGGCGGTGCCGGACGGCGACCTCCTCGGCGAGCACGTCGAGACCGACGCCGCCGAGCTTGGACACCGTGCCGGTGAAGTACTCGTCGAGCAGTTCCTGCGACAGCCCGAAGGACTCGAACACCTGCGCCGCGGTGTAGGCGCCGACGGTCGAGATGCCCATCTTGGACATGATCTTCAGGACGCCCTTGACGAGCGCGTTGACGTAGTTGCGCACGGCCTTGCGCGGCTCGATGCCGGTGATCGCGCCCTGCGCGATCATGTCCTCGATCGTCTCGAAGGCCAGGTACGGGTTCACCGCGGCCGCGCCGTAACCGAGCAGCAGCGCGATGTGGTGCACCTCGCGGGCGTCACCGGTCTCGACGACGAGCGCGACGCGCAGCCGCTCCTTGGTGCGCACCAGGTGGTGGTGCACCGCGGAAACCAGCAGCAGCGACGGGATCGGCGCCATCTTGTGGTCGGAGTCCCGGTCGGACAGCACGAGCGTGCGCGCGCCCGCCGCGATCGCCTCGGACGCCTCGCGGCGCACCCGCTCGATCGCCTCCGCCAGCGCCTTGCCGCCGCCGTCCACTTCGAACAGTCCGGACAGGACGGTGCAGGCGAAGCCGGGCAGGTCACCGTCGTCGTTGATGTGGATGAGCTTGGCCAGCTCGTCGTTGTCGATGACCGGGTACGGCAGCTGGATGTGCCGGCACGAGGCCGGGCCAGGGTCGAGCAGGTTGCGCTCGGGACCCATGATCCGGCTCATCGAGGTGACCAGCTCCTCGCGGATCGCGTCCAGCGGCGGGTTGGTCACCTGGGCGAAGGCCTGTTTGAAGTAGTCGTAGAGCTGCCGCGAGCGCTTGGACAGCACGGCGGGCGGGGTGTCGGTGCCCATCGAGCCCAGCGGCTCGGCGCCCTTCTCGGCCATCGGCGCGAGCAGGATCTTCAGCTCCTCCTCGGAGTAGCCGAAGGCGAGCTGGCGGCGCAGCACCGAGTCGTGGCTCTGCGTGACGTGGTCGCGGTCCTGCAGGTCGGCCAGCTGCAGCAGGCCGGCGTGCAGCCACTCCTCGTACGGGTGCTGCTTCGCCAGCTCCGACTTGACCTCGTCGTCGGCGACGATGCGGCCTGCCTCGGTGTCCACCAGGAACATGCGGCCCGGCTTGAGGCGGCCCTTGGCGACCACCTGGTCCGGCGGCACGTCCAGGACGCCGGCCTCGCTGGCCAGCACGACGCGGTCGTCGGCGGTGCGCCACCAGCGGCACGGGCGCAGGCCGTTGCGGTCCAGCACCGCGCCGACGAGCGTGCCGTCGGTGAAGGTGACGCACGCGGGGCCGTCCCACGGCTCCATCAGGCTGGCGTGGAACTGGTAGAACGCGCGGCGCTGCGCGTCCATGGTCGAGTGGTTCTCCCACGCCTCCGGGATCATCATCAGCACCGCGTGCGGCAGGCTGCGACCGCCCAGGTGCAGCAGTTCGAGCACCTCGTCGAAGGACGCCGAGTCGGACGCCTCCGGCGAGCAGATCGGGTACAGCCGGGTCAGGTCGCCCGGGATCAGGCCCGATTCGAGCAGCGCCTCGCGGGCCCGCATGCGGTTGCGGTTGCCGCGGATCGTGTTGATCTCACCGTTGTGCGCGACGAACCGGAACGGGTGCGCCAGCGGCCACGACGGGAACGTGTTGGTGGAAAAGCGGCTGTGCACCAGTGCGATCGCGCTGGTGAGCCGCGGGTCGCGCAGGTCGCCGAAGAACGCGGGGAGCTGCTCGGGCGTGAGCATTCCCTTGTAGACCAAGGTGCGCGAGGACAGCGACGGGAAGTACGTGCCGCACTCGGCCACGACGCTCTCGTGCTCGACGCGCTTGCGCAGGCAGAAGGTGAGCCGGTCCAGCGCGAGGCCGGAGGGCCGCACGCCCTCGGCGTCCGGCCTGCCCGCCACGAACAGCATGGCGAAGTGCGGCATCACCGAACGCGCGGTGGGGCCGATGTCCGCCCCGTCGGCGTCGACCGGGACCTCGCGCCAGCCCAGCACCTCGAGGCTCTCCTCGTCGGCGAGGCGTTCGATCAGCGCCACGGCCTTGCCGCGCGCCTCCTCCTCGGCGGGCAGGAACGCGATGCCGGCCGCGTAGCGGTGGTGGCCCTGCGCGTCGGGTTCGGGCAGCTCGAAGCCGGCTTCCTCGCGGAGCAGCTGGTCGGGCAGCTGCACGAGGATCCCGGCGCCGTCGCCGGAAGTCGGTTCGGCGCCCGCGGCGCCCCGGTGGTCCAGGTTGATCAGCGCCGTCAGCCCGTCCGTGACGATGGCGTGCGTGCGCCGGCCCTGAATGTCGGCCACCATCGCCACACCGCAGGAATCCTGCTCCATGGCAGGGTCGTACAGGCCCTGCTTGCCCGGGTTGGCGGAGAAGATCATGCGGGGACCTCCTTCGTCGTCTCAATGCTCAGTTCGGAAAGTTCCCCCGGTACTGCTGCAGGGACGACGATGGCCCTTGGATTAGCGCGACCTTAACACCCAGGAAACATGACGGCACCCTCTCGGAGTGTGGATTTTCTCATCCGATCGGTAACGATCTGGCTGCGAGGAACGACGTCGTTCTTGATGGGCTGGTTCGGTTCTGCTTACCGAGCATACGCGTCGCGCGATCCCATCAAGATTACGCGAGGATCCCGCCCGGCGGCCAGATTCGGCGGTGGTAGCGTTCCTCACGCTGGTCAGCGGCTTGCCGACCAGTGACGCGGCGGCCGCGAAACCGGTGGGAACCCGGTGCTGTGCCGCAACTGTGATGACTCGGGTGCGCTCCGTGCTCACCCGGTCGAGCCAGGTCGCCTGCCGCCGCGCCGACGCCTTTCGCCTCCGGCTCAGGGGTGCGGCGTCCGTTACGCCTGGGTGCGGGACGGGGCCCCGGGACGCCGGCCGGAAACCGAGGTCTTCCCGTGTTCCGTCGTATCGCACCGTTGTTCGCCGTTCTACTCGTACTCGCCGGGTGCGCCACCCGGCCGTCCGAGGATTCGACCGCCCCGCCCGAAACGCAGGGCGCCTTCCCGGTCACGGTCGCCGCGCCCGGCGCACCGGCGGTGACGCTCGACCGGCAGCCGCAGCGGATCGTGTCGTTGTCGCCCGCCGCCACCGAGACGTTGTTCGCGCTCGGCGCGGGACCGCAGGTGGTCGCCGTCGACTCGGCGTCGAACTTCCCGGAGCAGGCGCCGCGGACCCAGTTGTCCGGCCTGAGCCCGGATCCGGAGGCGATCGCCGCCTACCGGCCCGACCTCGTCGTGGTCTACGCCGACACCACCGGCCTCGCCGACGCGCTGGCCAGGACCGGCACCAAGACCCTCGTGATGCCCGACGCGAAGACGCTCGACGACGCCTACGCGCAGTTCGAGGTGCTGGGCAAGGCGACCGGGCACCAGGCCGAGGGCGAGAGCCTGGCCCGGCAGACCCGCGACGACATCGACAAGATCGTCGCGGACACCCCGAAGCGGTCGCTGACCTACTACTGGGAGCTGGACCAGACGTTCTACAGCGTGACCTCGGCGACGTTCGTCGGGCAGGTTCTCACCCGGTTCGGCCTTACCAACATCGCCGACGGGACCGATCCGAACGCCTCCGGCGGCTACCCGCAGCTGTCGGCCGAACGCATCCTGCAGTCCAACCCGGACCTGATCTTCCTCGCGGACAGCAAGTGCTGCGGGCAGAACGCGCAGACCGTCGCCGCCCGGCCGGGCTGGAACACGTTGACCGCTGTGCAACGCGGACAGGTGATCGCCCTCGACGACGACATCGCCTCGCGCTGGAGCCCGCGGATCGTCGAGCTCGTCCGCACGGTCGCCGACGTGATCACCAAGGCCGGTGCCTGACACCCGCACGCGGCTGCGAGCCCCGGTCCTGGTCGCCGGGCTCGTGGTGCTCGTGGCCGTCCTGCTGTTCGCCGTGCTCGTCGGGGCGAGCGACCTCGGCTGGCAGCGGGTGCTCGCCGAGATCTGGGCGCAGGTCACCGGCGGGCAGTCGCCGCTGTCCGCGCGAGAGGCCGCGATCGTGTGGCAGCTGCGCGTGCCGCGGGTCCTGCTCGCCGGGATCGTGGGCGCGGCGCTCGCGGTGTCCGGGGCGACGTTCCAGGGCGTGTTCCGCAACCCGCTCGCCGACCCGTACCTGCTGGGCGCGGCGGCCGGGGCGGGCATGGCGGCCACGCTCGTCGTGGTGTTCGCCCCGGCGGTCAGCGGCTGGGTCGTCGGCCCGTTGCCGCTGGCCGCGTTCGCCGGCGCGCTCGGCGGTGTCGGGCTGAGCTGGCTGGTCGGCCGCTCGGCCGGCGGCAGCACGAGCACGCTGCTGCTGGCCGGGGTCGCGGTGGCGTCGTTCCTCACCGCGATCCAGACGTTCGCGCAGCAGCTGAACACGGAGACGATCCGGCAGGTCTACACGTGGATGCTGGGCGGGCTGAACGTGAGCGGGTGGCGGGAGGTCCTGATCGCGGTGCCGTACGTGGCGGTCGCCGCGGTCGTGCTGTGCCTGTCGGCGCGGCTGCTGGACGTGCTCGCGCTCGGCGACGCGGAGGCGGCGTCGCTGGGGCTGCGGCCAGGCCGGATCCGGCTGGTCGTGCTGGCGGCGGCGTCCCTGGCGACCGCGGCGGCGGTGTCGGTGAGCGGGCTGATCGGGTTCGTCGGGATCGTGGTGCCGCACGTGGTGCGGATGCTCGCCGGGGCCAGCTACCGGGTGGTGATCCCGCTGTCGCTGGTCGGCGGCGCGGCGTTCCTGGTGCTGGCCGACCAGCTGGCGCGCACGGTCATGCCGGGCGAGCTGCCGCTGGGCGTGGTCACCGCGTTCACCGGGGCGCCGTTCTTCGCCTGGATCCTGCGCTCGTCGCGGAGGAGGTTCTCGTGACCGCGTTGTCGTTGCGCTCGGTGCGGGCAGGCTACGGCGATTGCCCGGTGGTGCACGGGGTGTCGGTCGAGGTGCCGCCCGGCGGGTGGCTGGCGATCGTCGGCCCGAACGGCGCCGGGAAGTCCACTTTGCTCAAAACGGTGGCGGGACTCCTGCCGCCGCAAGGGGAAGTGCTCATCGACGGCAGGTCGGGGTTGCCGCGCAAGGAACTGGCGCGCGTGGTCGGTTACGCGCCCCAGGACCCGGCCGTGCCCGCGGGCCTGACGGTGACCGACTACGTGCTGCTCGGCCGGACGCCGCACCTGGGCCTGCTGGCACGGGAAAGCCGCGCGGACTTGTCCATTGTGGAGGACGTGCTGGCCCGGCTCGATCTGGGTGCGCTGGCGGGCAGGCGAATGGACATGCTCTCCGGCGGCGAACGCCAGCGGGCGGTCCTCGCGCGGGTGCTGGCGCAGCGGGCGAGCCTGCTGCTGCTCGACGAGCCGACCACCGGCCTCGACATCGGGCACGCGCAGGCGTTGCTGGAGCTGATCGACCGGCTGCGGCACGAGGACGGGATCACCGTGGTGTCGACGCTGCACGACCTGACGTTCGCCGCGCAGTACGCCGAGCAGCTCCTCCTGCTCGACGACGGCCGGGCGGTCGCCGCCGGGCCGCCCGCGGAGGTGCTCACCACGGAGACGCTGGCCCGGCATTACGGCGCAGCGGCGGAAGTCCGCGTCGGCGATCGTGGCGAACTGGCGGTGCTACCGATCCGCCCGACGCGACCCTGACCCGGGGAAGCGCTGGCACGGCAGCGGAGGTCCGCGTCGGCGACCATGGCGAACTAGCCGTACTGCCGATCCGCCCGACGCGACCCTGACCCGGGGAAGCGCTGGCACGGCAGCGGAAGTCCGCGTCGGCGACCATGGTGAACTGGCGGTGGCTCCCGGTCCGTCCCGGCCGGGACCAGACGGGAGAACGTGGTGGAACTGCGGTATTCGGCGCTGGCCGCGCCCGACCTGCACGGGCGTTCGGAGGCCGAGGTGTTCGTGCAGGTCGAAGCCGACCTCGTGGTGCGCGACGGCGCGGAGATCTACTCCGAGGGAGCCTTCCCGGTGGTCGAGCTCGCCGCCGCCCTGCGCGAATGGCAGACCAGCCCGGCGCGGGGCGACTTCGAGCTCACGTCCCTGTCGCTGGAGGACCGGTGGCAGGTCCGGATCGTGGCCGCCGGGGACCGCTGGCGGGTGGTCGACGACGTGACCGGCGCGCAAGGCGCCCTTCGCCCGCTCGCGGAGATCGACTCGGCGATCGACGCGTTCGTGGACGCGCTGCGCGCCGACTGCACGCGGGAGTTCGGCCCCTGGATCGACCGGTTCTTCCACCCCGCACAGAACTAGAACCTGTTACAGTCGGGCGCATGATCCTCGATCGTTTCCGCGTGACCGGCAGGGTCGCCGTGGTCACCGGGGCCGGGCGCGGCATCGGCGCGGGAGCCGCCGTGGCGCTGGCCGAAGCCGGTGCGGACGTGGTGATCTCCTCCCGCACGAAGACCGACCTCGACGCCGTCGCCGCGCGCGTGGCCGACGCCGGGCGGCGCGCGCACGTCGTGCCTGCCGATCTCAGCGATCCCGCCGCGGCCGCCGCACTCGCGCAGGCCGCGGTCGGCGAGTTCGGCCGCGTGGACATCGTGGTCAACAACGTCGGCGGCACCTACCCCCGCCCGCTGCTGGAGACCACACCCGAGTTCCTGGAGGAAGCCTTCCGCTTCAACGTCTCCACCGCGCACGCCCTCACCACCGCGGCCGTGCCGTTCATGACCGACGGCGGCGCGGTCGTCAACATCTCGTCGAACATGGGCCGTGTCGCCGGGCGCGGGTTCGCCGCCTACGGCACCGCCAAGGCCGCGCTCGCCCACTACACGCGCCTGGCCGCCTACGACCTCGCGCCGCGGATCCGGGTCAACGCGATCGCCGTCGGGTCGGTGGCGACCTCGGCGCTCGAAGTGGTGGTGAACAACCCGGAGATCAAGGGGAAGATGGAGGCGGACACGCCGTTGCGCCGGCTCGGCGAGGTCGAGGACATCGCGGCCGCGATCGTCTACCTGGCCTCCCCGGCCGGCTCGTTCGTCACCGGGAAGGTGCTGGAAGTGGACGGTGGGCTGCAGGCGCCCAACCTCGAACTCGGATTGCCGGACCTGTGACCCACCGGGTGGTGCAGTGGAGCACCGGCAACGTGGGGCGGCACGCGATCGCGGGCATCGACGCGCATCCGGAGCTGGAACTGGCCGGCGTCTGGGTGTCGAACCCGGACAAGGCCGGCCGCGACGCCGGTGAGCTGGCCGGCCTTGGCCGGACGCTGGGCGTCGAGGCGACCACCGACGCCGACGCGCTGCTGGCGCTGAAGCCGGACTGCGTGGTCTACACGGCGATGGCGGACGACCGTCTGATGGAAGCGCTGGCCGACCTGCAGCGGATCCTGCGGGCGGGCGTCAACGTGGTGTCGAGCAGCCCGGTGTTCCTGCAGTTCCCGGACGGCGTGGTGCCCGAGGAGGTGTCCGCGCCCGTGCGTGCGGCCGCGGCCGAGGGCGGCGCGTCCCTGTGGGTGAACGGCGTCGACCCCGGATTCGCCAACGACTGGCTGCCACTGGTGCTGACCGGCGTGTGCGAGCGGATCGACGAGGTGCGCTGCTTCGAGATCCTCGACTACTCGACCTACGACAACCGCAAGGTCGTCTTCGACATCATGGGTTTCGGCAGCCCGCTGGACCAGAAGCCGATGCTGCTGCAGCCCGGCGTGTTGTCGCTGGCGTGGGGCAGCGTGGTGCGTCAGCTGGCGGCCGGGCTGGGCGTGGAGCTGGACGCGGTCGAGGAGAGCTACGAACGGCTTCCCGCGCCGGCGACGTTCGACATCTCGTGCGGCACCATCGCCGAGGGCACGGCGGCCGCGCTGCGGTTCGAGGTGCGCGGCATGCGTGGCGGACGGCCGGTGTGCGTGCTGGAACACGTGACGCGGCTGCGGCCGGACCTGGGGCCGGACTGGCCGCAGCCGTCCGGGCAGGGCTGCTACCGGGTGCAGGTGACCGGCGAGCCGAACTACACGCTGGACCTGCGGCTGGTGGGCACGGACGGCGACCACAACACGGCCGGCCTCAAGGCGACCGCGATGCGCCTGGTGAACGCGATCCCCGCGGTGGTCGCGGCACCGCCCGGGCTGCTGACGGCGCTGGATCTGCCGCTGGTGACGGGGCGCGGCCTGGTCAGCTAGACCACTGCGTCAAGCCGATGTAGAGCACCACACCCACCGCGGCGAGGGCGGCGAACCCGAGCGCGCCGCCGAGGAGCAGTCCGCTGCCCAGGGAACGCCACGGCGGCCGAGCGAGCCGGCACAGGCACCCGCCGATGATCGCGCCGAAGGTGACCCCGATGAACGCGTAGGTGTATTCGCCGGCGTGCCAGCCGGTGATCGCGTCCCGGGCCAGGGCGACCACGACCCCGATCAGCAGTCCGGTCGCGAGCGCGAACCCCAGGAAGGCGACTCCCGGCCGGGGCCGGAGCGGGTCGGGCGCGGTCATGATCGCCAGTCTGCCGCGCCCGGCCGGTCGCGCGCCTGAGTAGAACTACTCGCGTTCCGGGGACACCTTCTCGGTGTCGTCGGCCGAATCGTCGTCCTTGCTGCGCAACGTTTCCGGCGCCTCGCGCGGCCCCCGGCGCTTGGCGAGGAAGAAGTACACCATCGCGCCGGCGAACACCAGGATCGACGTCCAGGTGTTGACCCGCAGGCCGAGGATGTGGGTGGCGTCGTCGCTGCGCATCAGCTCGATCCAGAAGCGGCCCAGCGTGTACCCGGCGACGTACAGGGCGAACGCGCGGCCGTGGCCGAGGCGCATCTTGCGGTCGGCGTAGACGACCAGCGCCGCGATGAGCAGGTTCCAGATCAGCTCATACAGGAACGTCGGGTGCACCGGGCTGTCGGCGAGCGGGATGTGCCCGAACGCGATGCCGTTGGGCCCCTGGTCGGGGATCGTCGGGTTGTTCGGGTCGAAGCGCTGGTAGATCTCCAGGCCCCAGGGCAGCGTGGTGTGCGCGCCGTAGAGCTCCTGGTTGAAGTAGTTGCCGAGGCGGCCGATGGCCTGCGCGGCGATGATGCCGGGGGCGATCGCGTCGGCCATGGCGGGCAGCGGCACGCCCTTGCGACGGCAGCCGATCCACGCGCCGACCGCGCCCAGGGCGATCGCGCCCCAGATGCCGAGGCCGCCGTCCCAGATGTAGAGCGCCTTGACCGGGTCCTTGCCCTCGCCGAAGTAACGCCACCAGTCGGTGATGACGTGGTAGAGGCGCCCGCCGACGAGACCGAACGGCACGGCCCACACGGCGATGTCGACCACCGTGCCCTTGGTGCCGCCGCGCTGCACCCAGCGGCGGTCGCCCCACCAGATGGCGAGGATGATGCCGGCGATGATGCACAGCGCGTAGGCGCGGATCGGGATCGGTCCCAGGTGCCAGACGCCGCGGTCCGGGCTCGGGATCGTCGCGAGGAACACAGCCGAGGCGGAATTCACGCGCTCACCGTAACGTGCGCGGTGTGAAGTGCGTGGGTCAGCCCGCGCGGTTGAGGACGGCCGACCCGATCGCGAGCACACACCCGACGCCGAAGATGGCCGTGAGGTACCACGGGCCACCCTGGGTGACGTTCCAGACCGCCACGAGAGCCGCCACCACGGCGATGACGAGACTGCGCACCTGCAGGGGAGAAGGCCGGGCCATGCGGACAGCCTGCCATGCCCCGATCAGCGGGTGAGGTCGAGGGTGGCCGCGAAGGGCTGGGAGAAGGTGAGCTTGCCGCCCTCGCTGCGCGCGCTCTCGCGGTACTCGCCGTCGGCGAGCTCGAACAGCACCGCCGGGCCGTCGGTCTCCACGAGAAGGTAGAACGGGACGCCCGCCTCCGCGTAGAGCTGCCGCTTGAGCACCCGGTCCTGCACCCGGCTCGACGGCGAGACGATCTCCGCCGCCAGCAGCAAATCCTGAGCCTGGCAATACAGGCCGCTGTGCCCGCTCCGGTTCATGACGACGAAGTCCGGGATGAGCAACCGCTGCCCGCCCAACCGGACGTTCACCCCCGGCAGCAGTTCGGTTCCCGCCGGAAGCACCGGCGGGAATCCGATCAGCAACCGTTGCAGGAGGCGCTGGTGTCCGGACCGGGGTGCCGGACTCACCAGCAGAGCACCATCGACCAGCTCGATCCGGCAGCCGCGATCCTCGGGCAAGTCGAGCACGTCCTCGACCGTCCACGGCTCGACCCGCAACACGAGGTGGCCCGGTTCGGCAGGCCAGTGTGGCATATCGTCCCCCGGTTCATCCGAAACGCGAGGGCACCCTTCCACCCGGCGCCGGCCGCCCTAGCCCGCGGACGCTCCTCGCCGCTCGAGGGCGCGGCGTACCTTGCGCTTGTCGTACTCCGGCAGGGCCTCCACGGCGGCCAGGTCGGGCAGCAGCGCGGGCTCCGTGGTGAACGCCCGGAACGCCGTCCCGATCGTCACCCCGTGGTCCGGCCGCGACAGCACCGTCACCGCGTCGCCGGCCTGGACCGGGCCCGGCTCCAGCACCCGGAAGTACGCGCCGGGCAGCGCACGCTGTGTGAACGTCTTCACCCAGCCGCGTTCGCCGAGCCAGCCGGCGAACGTGCGGCACGGGATGCGCGGCGACGTCACCTCCAGCACCAGCGACGACCCGACCCGCCACCGCTCCCCGATCAGCGTCCCGGTCAGGTCGACGCCCACCGTGGTCAGGTTTTCGCCGAACACGCCCGGCGGCAGGTCGCGGCCCAGTTCCGCGGCCCAGACGTCCAGGTCCTCCCGCGCGTACGCGTACACCGCTTGGTCGTCGCCGCCGTGGTGGCGCAGGTCGCAGATCACGTCACCGGCCACGCCGCTCGCGCCGACCCCGCGCGGGCCGGGCGCGGCCACCGCCACCGGCCCGTCGACGGGACGCTTGTCGATCCCGGTGACCCCGAGATCGGCCTCCCGCACCTCGCGCTTCGACCCGATGTTGACCGACAGCACCTTCGCCATGCTCATGCCTTGCAGAACCAGTCGGCCTGCCCGGGCTCGGGCACGGCGCCGCCGGGCGGGAACGTCTCGCGGAAGGTGAACGCGTACGGCGTCGGCCCGTGCGCCCGCAGGTGCCGGATCCGGTCCTCGGCCTCGGCGGTGCCCGGCCGGTGCCCCTCGGGCACCCACCACAGCGCGGTGAACGCCTCGGGCATCCGCTCGAACCACTCGCGGCGGCGCTTCAGCACGGCCCGGTGCTCGCCCGAGTACACGTACGCGGCCAGGTCCTCCACCGAGCGCCAGGTCGACATGTTGACGATGACCCCCGCGCTGGTGCCCGTGTCCCACTCGAAGGCGCGGATCGCGGTCGCGTTGCCGTCCTCGGTCTGCATGCGCCACACGAAACCGGGGGCGGCGTCGGCGAGGGCGTTGATCGGGTCGAGCGCGCCCACGAAGTCCTTGAGCTGGGGCGACGTCAGCGGGGCGACCAAGCGGCCGACGTTCACCTGCGCGAGTTCATAGGCCATGCCGCCAGTCTGCCGATCAGCGGGCCCGGCGGCCACGTGTTTTAGCCCGGGCTCACGCCGTGGCGACGGCCTGGCGCACGCCCTCGGCGAGCTCACCCGCCAGCGCGTGCACCGGTTCGGTGCCGCCCGCGGCGGCCGACACCAGCGCCGACCCCACGATCACGGCGTCCGCGAACCCGGCGATCTCGGCCGCCTGCTCACGCGACCGGACACCCAGGCCGACGCCGATCGGCAGGTCCGTGTGCGCCCTGGTGCGGGCCACCAGCTCGGCCGCGCCGCTGCTGACCTGGTCCCGCGCGCCGGTGACGCCCATGACCGCGGCCGCGTACACGAACCCGGAGGACGCCTTGACGGTCAGGTCGATCCGCTCCTCCGACGAGGACGGCGCGACCAGGAAGATCCGGTCCAGGCCGTGCTGCTCGGACGCGGCCATCCACTCGCCCGCCTCGTCCGGGATCAGGTCCGGCGTGATGAGCCCGAGGCCACCGGCGGCGGCGAGGTCGCGCGCGAACTTCTCCACCCCGTACTGGCGCACCGGGTTCCAGTAGGTCATCACGACCGCGCGGCCACCGCGGGCCGACACCGACTCGACGACCTCGAACAGGTCCCGCAGCCGGAAGCCGTTCTTCAGCGCGGCGTCCGCGGCGAGCTGGATCGTCGGGCCGTCCATCACCGGGTCGGAGTAGGGCACGCCGACCTCGACGAGGTCCGCGCCGCCGTCGATCAGGGCCGCCAGCAGGTCCTTCGAGCCCGGCACCGTCGGGTACCCGGCGGGCAGGTAGCCGACCAGCGCGGCGCGGCCCTCGCTCTTCGTCTGAGCGAACAGATCCTGCAGCCCGGTCACTTCTCCACCAATCCGAAGTACTTCGCGGCGGTGTCCATGTCCTTGTCGCCGCGGCCCGACAGGTTCACCACGATGAGCCCGTCCCGGCCCAGCTCCTTGCCGAGCTGGATGGCGCCGGCCAGCGCGTGGGCCGACTCGATCGCCGGGATGATGCCCTCGGTGCGGGACAGCAGCGCGAACGCGTCCATCGCCTCGGCGTCGGTGACCGGCCGGTACTCGGCCCGGCCGCTGTCCTTGAGCCACGCGTGCTCGGGGCCGACGCCCGGGTAGTCCAGGCCGGCCGAGATCGAGTGCGACTCGACCGTCTGGCCGTCCTCGTCCTGCAGCAGGTACGACATCGCGCCGTGCAGGTTGCCCGGCGTGCCCTTGGTCAGGGTGGCGCCGTGGCGGTTTCCGTCGATGCCCTCGCCGCCCGGCTCCAGGCCGACGAGCCGCACGTCCGGGTCGTCGATGAAGCCGTGGAAGATGCCGATCGCGTTGGACCCGCCGCCGACGCAGGCCGCGACCGCGTCCGGCAGCCGCCCGGTCTGCTCGAGGATCTGCGCGCGGGCCTCCTCGCCGATGACCTTGTGGAAGTTGCGCACCATCATCGGGAACGGGTACGGCCCGGCGGCGGTGCCGAACAGGTAGTGCGTGGTGTCGGCGTTGGCGACCCAGTCGCGCAGCGCCTCGTTGATCGCGTCCTTGAGGGTGCGCGAACCGGTCTTGACCGGGATGACCTCGGCGCCGAGCAGCCGCATCCGCGCCACGTTCAGCGCCTGCCGCTCGGTGTCGACCTCGCCCATGTAGACCACGCACTCGAGGCCCATCAGGGCGCACGCGGTGGCGGTGGCGACGCCGTGCTGGCCCGCGCCGGTCTCGGCGATGACCCGCTTCTTGCCCATCCGCTTGGTGAGCAGCGCCTGGCCCAGCACGTTGTTGATCTTGTGAGAGCCGGTGTGGTTGAGGTCCTCGCGCTTGAGGAAGATCCGCGCGCCGCCCGCGTGCTCGGCGAACCGCTCGGCCTCGGTGAGCAGCGACGGCCGTCCGGCGTAGTCGCGCAGCAGGCGCTTGAACTGGGCCTGGAACTCCGGGTCGACCCGGGCCTTGTCGTACTCGGCGGACACCTCGTCGACGACGCCGATCAGCGCCTCCGGCATGAACCGGCCGCCGTAGGGGCCCCAGTAGCCGCGCTCGTCGGGGTCGTGCGCGTCGTGCTGCTCGTGCTCGCTCATCGGCTCGGCCTCGGGCATGCGGGGTGCGATCCGGCGGTGACCAGCTTCATCAGGGCGCCCTTCGGGTCGCCCGAGGCCACCAGGCCCTCGCCGACCAGCACCGCGTCGGCGCCGTGACCGGCGTAGGCCATCAGGTCGCCGGGGCCGCGGACGCCGGACTCGGCGACCTTCACCGTGTCGAACGGCAGGCCCGGCGCGAGACGGCCGAAGACGTCCCGGTCGACCTCGAGGGTGTGCAGGTTGCGGGCGTTGATGCCGATGACCTTGGCGCCGGCCTCCAGCGCGCGGTCGGCCTCCTCGGCGTTGTGCACCTCGACCAGCGCGGTCATGCCCAGCGACTCCACCCGGTCGAGCAGCGCCATGAGGGCGTTCTGCTCCAGCGCGGCGACGATCAGCAGGACCAGGTCGGCGCCGTGCGCGCGGGCCTCGTGGACCTGGTAGGGGGTGACGATGAAGTCCTTGCGCAGGATCGGGATGTCGACCGCGGCGCGGACGGCGTCCAGGTCGGCCAGCGAGCCGCCGAACCGGCGCTCCTCGGTGAGGACGCTGATCACCCGCGCGCCTGCCGCCTCGTAGTCCTTGGCCAGCGCGGCGGGGTCGGGGATGTCGGCCAGCGCGCCCTTGGACGGGCTGCGGCGCTTGACCTCGGCGATGACGCCGATCGACGAGTCACGCAGCGCGGACATGGCGTCCCGCGGCGGCGGCGCCTGCGCGGCGATCCGCTTCAGCTCGTCGAACGGGAGCGCCTTCTCCCGCTCGGCGAGATCTTCCCGGACGCCGGCGACGATGTCTTCGAGAACGGTCACGGCGCAACCTCACCGGTTGTCGCACATTCACTCGAAAGCTGGCTCACAAACACCTTCCCCTTCCCGCAGAAAAGATGCTAACCCGCCCACCTGTGCGGACCGGTTCCGGGTCGGACTTGCCTTGTCCGGCAGCGGAAATCGCCGCCTACCGATCAGTAGTCGGGTCTTCGCCCTCCGACAGCGCCTCCCACAGCTCCGCGTCCGGATCCTTCGCGGCCTTCTTCCGGCCGGCCGGGGCCTCGTAGCGCGCGCCCAGCTTCGCCATGCGGCCCGCACCCTTGATCGCCAACAACCCCGCGACGAGCATCAGAATTCCCGCCAGCAGCGCCAGTCCGCGCCCGGCGAAGATCTGCCCGGTGGGCGCGCCCTCGGGGAAGCCGCCGAAGCGCCAGCCGTCGATCGCGATCCAGCCCGCGGCGATCCCCGCCAGCGCGACCAGCACGCCCAGCACGCGCCGCAGCCAGCCGCCCGCGGCGATGAGCCCGGCGACCCCGGCCAGCGCGAGCACGGCCAGCGGCACCAGCGCCACGGACTCCTGCTCGCCGGTGTGCTTGTCCAGCACCATCCCGCGCACACCCGCGTCACGCAGCTCGGCCGCCCAGACCAGCCGCGAGGAACCCCACAGCGCGGCCGCGGCCAGCAGCAGCGCGGCCGCGACGATCCACAGTGGACGCTTACTGGACGCTGGCGACGTCATCGGCCGGGTCCAGCTTCCGCGGCGGCGCCATGGTCTGCGCGGCGGCGACCGCGGAGAGCACCGTGCGGGCCTTGTTCAGGCATTCGTTGTCCTCGTACTCGGGCACCGAGTCGGCCACCACGCCGCCGCCCGCCTGCACGTACGCGATCCCGTCCCGGATCAGGGCGGTGCGGATCGCGATGGCCGTGTCGGCGTCGCCCGCGAAGTCGAGGTAGCCGACGACGCCGCCGTAGAGGCCGCGGCGGGTCGGCTCCAGCTCCTCGATCAGCTCCATCGCGCGCACCTTCGGGGCGCCGGAGAGCGTGCCCGCCGGGAAGCACGCGGCCACCGCGTCGAACGCGGTCTTGTCCTCGGCCAGCTCACCGGTGACGGTGGACACGATGTGCATGACGTGGCTGTAGCGCTCGATGGCGAAGAAGTCGACCACCCGGACGGTGCCGGGCTTGCAGACCTTGCCCAGGTCGTTGCGGCCGAGGTCGACCAGCATGAGGTGCTCGGCGCGTTCCTTCTCGTCGGCAAGGAGGTCCTTGGCCAGCTGCGCGTCCTCCTCCGGGTCCGCGCCGCGCCAGCGGGTGCCCGCGATCGGGTGCGTGGTGGCGCGGCCGTCCCGCACGGTGACCAGCGACTCGGGGCTGGAGCCGACGATGTCGAAGCCGTCCAGCCGCAGCAGGTACATGTACGGGCTGGGGTTGGAGGTGCGGAGCACGCGGTAGATGTCCAGCGCGTCGGCCTGGGTGGGGATCTCGAACCGTTGCGAGGGCACCACCTGGAACGCTTCGCCGGCCTTGATCGCCTCGACGGCCTTCTCCACCGCGGCGAAGTAGTCGGCCTGCGTGCGGCGGCGCTCGAACTCCGGCGCCGGGCGGTCGAAGACGGCGGCGGTCGCGGGGGCCGCGGCGCCGAGCCGCTCGGTCATCTCCTCCAGGCGGCGGACGGCGTCGTCGTAGGCCGCGTCGACCCGCTCCGGGCTGTCGTCCCAGTTGACCGCGTTCGCGATGAGCGTGACCGTGCCCTCGTGGTGGTCCACGGCGGCCAGGTCGGTGGCCAGCAGCATGGTCAGCTCGGGGATGTCGAGGTCCTTCTCGGCCAGCTCCGGCAGCTTCTCCAGCCAGCGCACGGCGTCGTAGCCGAGGTAGCCGACCATCCCGCCGGTCAGCGGCGGCATGCCGGGCAGCGGCTCGGTGTGCAGCGCGGCGACCGTCTCCCGCAGGACGGTCAGCGGGTCGCCCTCGGCGGGCAGGCCCACCGGCGGGGTGCCCTCCCACACGGCCTTGCCGTCCCGCACGGTCAGCGCGGCGGGGCTGCGGACGCCGATGAAGGACCAGCGCGACCACGACTGCCCGTTCTCGGCCGACTCGAACAGGAACGTGCCCGGGCGGTCGGCCGCGAGCTTGCGGTAGACCCCGACGGGCGTTTCGCCGTCGGCGAGCAGCCGACGGACCACCGGGATCACGCGACGACCCTCGGCGAGGGCGCGGAACTCGTCGCGTGCGGGGCTCACCGAACCGAGGCCGCCGTCGGTGGGATTCGCACTGACCATGGGGCCATTGTGCCGCCCGGGTCCGACACTCTTCGCACCGGGCGTTAATTCAGGCTCCGTTGAATTCTGGTCCCGCCCGCGTCATGATGGAGGGGTGAGCACCGCGGAACAGCCTACGCCCGCCAAGCGGCGCGGCCGCCGCCCCGGCGGCCAGGACACCCGGGCCGCGCTCGTGGCCGCCGCGCGCGAGGTCTTCAGCGAGAGCGGCTACGAGGGCGCGACCGTGCGCGCGATCGCGGCCCGCGCCGGCGTCGACGCGGCCATGGTGAACCACTGGTTCGGCGGCAAGGAGGGCCTGTTCGCGCAGGCCGTGCTGCAGCTGCCGTTCGACCCGGTCGAGCTCCTCTCGCAGCTCATGGACGGGCCGGTGGACGAGCTCGGGAAGCGGATCGTGCGGCGGTTCCTGACGGTGTGGGACGCCACCGAGGGCGGCGCGTTCCCCGCGCTGGTGCGCAGCATCGCCAGCCACGACCAGGCCGCGTTGAGCCTCAAGGACTTCCTGATCCGGCACGTGCTGGAGAACGTGGTCGGCCGGGTGTCGCCGGACCGGCCGGAGCTGCGCGCGACGCTGTGCGCGTCGCAGGTGGTGGGCATGGGGATGGCCCGGTACGTGGCGAAGTTCGAGCCGTTCTCGACCACGGACATCGACACCATCGCGGCGGCCGTCGGCCCGACGTTGCAGCGCTACCTGACCGGCGACATCGACTAAGCCTGTTTCATGAGCGGCGGAGCCGTTTGCGGTGGGCCGTCAACCGGCACCGCCGCGGGTGTGAATGGGCGCCGCCGCGCGGAGCGCGTCCGCTGAGGGTGGTGGCGGGCTGGCGGGTGGGCGGTTCCTGGCGAGGACAGCGCCGACGTGGTGAATTGGCATTCATGAGGAGGCGATCCCACAGCCAGGGGCCGCCTCAGGTTCCGCTCCCCGCACCGCCACGCAAGCCACTTCCGTCATCTTCAAGCAGCAGGCGGTCGTCGCTGTCGAAGCAGGTGCGGGTGCCGGTGTGGCAGGCGGGGCCGGTCTGGTCGACGCGCACCAGCAGCGTGTCCGCGTCGCAGTCGAGGCGGACCTCGCGCACGTGCTGCACGTGCCCGGACGTCTCGCCCTTGACCCACAGCTCCTGGCGGCTGCGTGAGAAGTACGTGCCGCGACGGGTGGTCAGCGTGCGCTCCAGCGCCTCGTCGTTCATCCAGGCCACCATCAGCACGTCGGAGGTCGCGTGGTCGACCACCACCGCGCACACCAGGCCGTCGGCGTTGCGCTTGAGCCGCTGGGCCAGCTCGGGTGCCAGGCTCACCTGACCTCGACCCCGCCGTCGCGCAGGGCGTCCTTGACCGCGCCGATCTTCAACTGTCCGAAGTGGAACACGCTGGCCGCGAGCACGGCGTCCGCCCCAGCCCGCACCGCGGGCAGGAAGTGCTCGACCGCGCCCGCTCCCCCGCTGGCGATCACCGGCACGGTGACGACCTTGCGGGTCTTCTCGATCAGCTCCAGGTCGAAACCGGCCTTGGTGCCGTCGGCGTCCATCGAGTTCAGCAGGATCTCGCCGACGCCCAGCTCCTCGCCGCGCTGGGCCCACTCGACCGCGTCGATGCCGGTGCCGCGGCGGCCGCCGTGGGTGGTCACCTCGAACCCGGACGGCGTCGGCTCCGACCCCTCCGGCACGCGCCGCGCGTCGACCGACAGCACGATGCACTGCGCGCCGAAGCGGCGGGACGCCTCGCGCAGCAGCTCGGGCCGGGCGATCGCCGCCGTGTTGATGCTCACCTTGTCCGCACCCGCGCGCAGCAGGCGGTCGACGTCGTCGCAGGCACGCACGCCGCCGCCGACGGTCAGCGGGATGAACACCTGCTCGGCGGTGCGCCGGACCACGTCGAAGGTGGTCTCGCGGTTGCCCGAGGACGCGGTCACGTCGAGGAAGGTCAGCTCGTCGGCGCCCTCCGCGTCGTAGGCCCGCGCCAGCTCGACCGGATCGCCGGCGTCCCTGAGGTCGGCGAAGTTGACGCCCTTCACCACCCGGCCCGCGTCGACGTCCAGACACGGGATCACCCTGACCGCTACACCCATGCCACCAGGGTAGATGTTCCCTAGAGTGGCGTGGGTGTGGTGGGGGTTGCTGTGCGCGGTGGCCGCCGCGGTCGCCTACGGGGTCGCGTCCGTGTTCCAGGCCGTCGCGGCCCGCGCGGTGGACGACGGCGGGTCCGGGGTGGACCCGCGGCTGCTCGTGCGCGTGCTGCGGCAGTGGCGGTACGTGCTCGGGCTCGGCCTGGACGTCGTCGGGTTCGTGGCGCAACTGGTCGCGTTGCGGGTGCTGCCGCTGTTCGTGGTGCAGGCCGCGCTCGCGGCGAGCCTCGCCGTCACCGCCGTGGCGGCCCTCACGCTCGGCGTACGGCTGTCCGGCCGGGAGTGGGGCGCGATCGCGCTGGTGTGCGCGGGGCTGGCGCTGCTCGGCGTGTCCGCGCGGAGCGAGGGTTCCGAGCCGGTGGGCACGGCGTTCCACGTCGCCCTGCTCGTAGCCGTCGCGCTGCTGGCGGTCGCGGGCTGGACCGTCGGGCGCGCTCCCGAGCACGTCCGCACACCGGCTCTCGGGCTGGTCTCCGGGTTGTGCTTCGGCGTGGTCGCGCTGGCCGGGCGGGTGCTGGACGCGACGGGCGTGATCGCGGTGCTGACCGACCCCGCCGCGTACGCCCTCGCCGCGGCCGGGGTGCTCGCGATGCTGTTCTACGCCTCGGCGCTGCAGCGCGGCAGCGTCACGACGGCCACCGCGCTGATGGTGGTCGGCGAAACGGTGGTCCCGTCGCTGATCGGCGTGGTCCTGCTGGGCGATTCGACGCGGGCCGGGTTCGCGCCGGTGGCGGTGGCCGGCTTCGTGGCCGCGGTGGCGGCGGCGCTGGCCCTGGCCCGGTTCGGCGAGGTCGACAGTCCACAGCGGACACCGGTGCGGCGCTGATCACGCTACCGTTGGGGGCATGTCGGATTTCGAGCGCATCGCCGCCGAGAAGTACCTCCTGTTGACGACGTTCCGCAAGAACGGCACGCCCGTGCCGACGCCGGTGTGGGCCGCCGGGCACGACGGCGAGATCGTCGTGTGGAGCGACCGGACGGCGGGCAAGGTCAAGCGGATCCGCAACAACCCCGAGGTCACGCTGCAGGGCTGCGACTTCCGCGGCCGCGAGACCCACGGGCCGCTGGTGACCGGGCAGGCCCGGCTCCTGGACGACGCGGCGACCGAGCGGGCGCGCTCGGCGATCGCGCGCAAGTACGGGGTGGTCGGTCAGGTGACGATGTTCTTCAGCAGGCTGCGGGGCCGCCAGAAGACGATCGGCCTCGCGATCAAACTCGCGGGCTGACCGCGTCCAGGGCCTGCGGCAGCGTGAACGCGCCCGCGTAGAGGGCCTTGCCGATGATGGCGCCCTCGACGCCGTCCGCGGCGAGGCCGGCCAGCGCGCGCAGGTCGTCCAAACTGGACACCCCGCCGGAGGCGATCACCGGCGCGTCGGTGCGGGCGGCGACCTCCGCGAGCAGCTCCAGGTTCGGGCCCTTGAGGGTGCCGTCCTTGCTGACGTCGGTGACCACGTAGCGCGAGGCGCCGTCGCGGTCCAAGCGCTCCAGGACCTCCCACAGGTCGCCGCCGTCGCTGGTCCAGCCGCGGCCCTTGAGCCGGTGGCCGTCCTCGGTGATGCGCACGTCCAGGCCGATCGCGACGCGGTCGCCGTAGGTGGCGACGACCTTCGCGGTCCACTCCGGATCTTCGAGCACGGCGGTACCCAGGTTCACCCGGCGGGCGCCGGTGGCGAGCGCGGCCTCCAGCGACGCGTCGTCGCGGATGCCGCCGGACAGCTCGACCTGCACGTCCAGCTCGCCGACCACGCGGGCGATCAGCTCCTTGTTGTCGCCCTTGCCGAACGCGGCGTCGAGGTCGACGAGGTGGATCCACTCCGCGCCGTCCCGCTGCCAGGCGAGCGCCGCGTCGAGCGGGCTGCCGTAGGAGGTTTCCGTGCCCGCCTCGCCCTGGACGAGACGCACGGCCTGGCCATCGGCCACATCGACGGCGGGAAGGAGGGTGAACGTCACGCGGCCACTATAAGGAGCAACGGCGCTCAGCTGCCCGGAGGGTGGGGCTGGTCAGAGGCTGCGCAGCCAGTTCTCCAGCAGGTGGGCGCCCGCGTCGCCGGACTTCTCCGGGTGGAACTGGGTCGCCCACAGCGGGCCGTTCTCCGCGGCCGCCACGAAGTCCTCGCCGTGGTGCGCCCACGTCACCTTGGGCTGCTGGCCGGGCAGGCCGGAGTCGAGCTGCCAGCTGCGGGCGGCGTAGGAGTGCACGAAGTAGAACCGGGCGTCCGCGTCGAGGCCGGCGAACAACTGCGAGTCCTCCGGCGCGCGGACGGTGTTCCAACCCATGTGGGGGACGACGTCGGCGTGCAGGCGGTCGACCGTGCCGGGCCACTCGCCGGTGCCCTCGGTCTCCACACCGTGCTCGACGCCACGCTCGAACAGGATCTGCATGCCCACGCAGATGCCCAGGACGGGACGACCGCCGGCGAGACGGCTGCCGATGATCTTCTCCCCGCCCACCGAGAGCAGGCCCGCCATGCAGGCCGCGTAGGCGCCGACGCCGGGGACGACGAGGCCGTCGGCTTCCAGCGCCGCATGCGGGTCGGCGGTCACCTCGACCTCGGCGCCGACGCGGCGCACAGCGCGCTCAGCGGAGCGCAGGTTCCCCGATCCGTAGTCCAGAATCACGACGCGAGCCACCTGACCAGTCTAGAGGCTTCGTGTGGGTGGTTCCGCCGGGCGGCTCGGAGGCGTTTGATTGCGGCAGGCGGGGGAAGGCTGCGGGAGGGCGCCGCGGTAGGGAGTGACGATGTCGTCGCAGAGCGAAGCCCACGGGTCCGGTGAGCTGGCCAGGGAGCTGGCCAAGACGCTGGACGAGCTGGACAGCGGCCGGCTGGGCCCGGACGAGGTGCGCGAGCTGCTCGAAGGGCTGACCACGCTCGCCACGGCGGTGACGCGCGTGCTCGACGACCTGCGGGCGTGCCCGGTGCTGCGGGAGCGGGAGCACGAACTGGGGCTGCTCGCGTTCCAGACGATCCGCAGCAAGTTGGAACAGGCCGCCGCGGCGGCGGAAGACCTGCAGGTGAGTGCTGAGGCGTTGTGCCGGCTGCTGCCGGAGCACACGCCGGAGGATTGAGCCGGCGGGTGCCACGGCTCGCGAGTTCCGAGGCTGCTGCGAGGACGGCAACGGCGGCGGGGCGGCAGCGGCGGGGCCGGTGCCGCCACCGGCGCGGCAGGCAGCAGCAGCGGCGCGTGCG